>NZ_CAJNOB010000010.1 GCF_905250085.1 Candidatus Methylacidithermus pantelleriae | reverse complement strand
TTCCCAAATGCTTGCCTCTTCTGCTTGAAGAATTCCCCGGAGCCAAAAGGGAAGACACCAGGCTTTACGTGTTGAAACAATGATCCCTTCTTAAGACCGGCTTGCTTCTTTTGTGAGAGAGAACGAAGAAAAAGAAAAACGCTTTGGTCGTTTCTCTTTTTTTATGTGGAAAGCACCACGGACTCAGAGCAAACTTCTTCCTTCAGGGCCTCGTATCCTTCTCGCAACAACTGTTCTGTTGTCGTCCAACCAATACAAGGATCGGTCACGGAAACACCGTAGCGGAGTTCTGAAAGGTCGGCCTGGATGGGCTGGCTGCCTTCCTCGAGATAGCTTTCCAGCATAAGGCCCATAAGACTGCGGTTGCCTTTTCTTCGCTGTTCGATGACGCTTCTCCAAACAATCTCTTGTTGTCGTGGTTCCTTCCCGGAGTTGGCGTGGCTACAGTCCACCATGATCGCCGGGGGAAGACCGTACTCTTTGAGCCGGCGCACGGCTTCCGCGATACTTTCTGGATCATAATTCGTTCGGAAGCGGCCTCCCCGCAAAACGATATGACCCCACCGGTTACCCGTAGTCCGAATGATACTCGTTACACCATTGTCATCGATCCCAATGAAACTATGGGGCTTTAAGGCGGCTCTCAGGGCATCCAGAGCAATCTGTAGGCTCCCATCTGTTCCGTTCTTAAATCCCACCGGCATCGAAAGGCCACTGGCCATTTCCCGATGCAATTGGGACTCGGTAGTTCGCGCGCCAACCGCCGCCCAGCTCACAAGGTCAGAAATGTAGCGGGGTGTGACTGCATCCAGGAACTCCGTGGCACAGGGAAGACCCATTTCGGTGATTTCTAATAAAAGACGACGCGCAATTCGTAAGCCCGCTTCAATGTCGCAGGAGCCGTCCATGTAGGGATCATTAATCAACCCCTTCCACCCCACCGAAGTGCGCGGTTTGGAAAAGTAAACCCGCATGACGATGACAAAAACATTTTGAAGCTCGCGAGCGATGGTAACCAAACGCCGGGCGTAGTCTCGGGCTCCTTCCGGGTCGTGAATCGAGCAAGGTCCCACGACCAGCAGGATCCGGAGATCTTTGCCTAAAAGGATCTTTTTAATGGCTTCCCGACCCCGGACCACGGTCCGGTTGGACGCCTCCGTCATGGGAAAGCGCTCCTTGAGCACGCGCGGAGGAAGTAACGGCTGAGTTTTCCAGATGTGGAGATCTTGGGTGGGAATCATCTTCGTTTCAGCTTAGGCAAAAACTCCCCCTACCGCAATGCCTAACGCTTACGCGAGCTTTCCAACAAGAGCTCGTCCTTTTGCACCAAGGCCAGCGCGCGGCGATGCGGGCGAGGCAGAGGGAGTTTTTCTAGGGTCGGCGGATCCGCCCAGCGTCCTGGACCCACTGGCTCGCCTTTCCATTGTGCTTTCCAGACTGCCACGCACACCCGATACCGGGTCACCGAATAGGTAAAACGGCCCATCAAATCGAGCCGGGTCATGTTGTCGGTTTGCCAATCCGGAAGACACCAAAAGCTCTGCCACCGTTTGCCGCGCTGACAAGGTGATACCCAGTAGGATCCCTCCGACTCAATAAGCGCAAGTTCTTCGTCGGTTACCCGAAGCGCTTGTCTGGGAGTTGTCAAGAAGCTCTCTCCTCGAAGCCGTGTCTGACAAAACCGTTCCCAAGGGCAGAGCGAACAGCGGGGACGTCGTGGGAGACACACCGTCCGACCGAGATCCATTACGGCATTGACAAAATCCCTGGCCTTGTCGCCCGAGGGGAGGAGCTCCCAAACCCAAGACTGCGAGCTCTGGCGGAAAGACCGTGGATCGGTGCCCGAAATCCGTCCGAACACTCGATAGAGATTACTATCCCAGGGGAGTTCGCGTCTCCGAAACACAAAAAGAGCAATCGCCCGAGCCGTATAGGGTCCGATCCCTGGGAGTTTTTCGAGCTCCGCCGGGTCCTCCGGCAGTAGCTTGCCTGGTTGAGCCGCGACCCACCGCGCAAGCTTGTGAAGATTGGCTGCCCGACGGTAATACCCTAACCCTTCCCATGCCCGGAGAACTTCTTCTTCCGCCGCGCTTGCCAGCGAGTCCCAAGTGGGGAATCGTGCCATCCAAGCCTCGTAATAAGGAAGGACCGTCCCTACCCGCGTCTGCTGAAGCATAAATTCCGACACAACGATGGCGTACGGATCCTGCGTTTGTCTCCAAGGCAAGTCCCAGCTGCGGCAGCGATGCCATTGGTACAGTTTTTGTCGCATGCGTTGCGGATTTCCAAGGAAGTGGCTCATCGAAAAAAAGAGCCTTCGGATTTTTTTCTTCTGCTTTGTCGTTATGCTCTAGCTCGATCACCGGAAGAAAAGGAAAAAAAGGAAAAAAATCCCTTTGCTTGCGCGCTTCCAGGAAATCCTTTTTTCGGAAGATACCTGCCTTGCTCCTAGCCCGTACTAGGATCGCGGCAAAAATGTTTCCGGGATTTGGGCTTTTCTCCCAACTAACGGCAAGCTTTCTTTGAAATGGAACCAATGCAAAAAAGCCCCACCCGATTGGCTATCAAGCGCGAGGGCTGTGTTCCCTAAGTACGGGATCCCAAAAAACACTTTTTTCTCGGTTTGATCGTCCAAAATCCTTTTCGAGCGGAGTTTCGCTCTATTTGTCCAAAGAAAACGTGGGGAACGCGCAACGAAAAATGGATGCGGACCGCATGCCGACCCAAAGGAACAAGGTTTAGAGGAAAAAGCGTGGCTTTGTCCTCCCAAAATTTTTTCAAAGAAAAGCTCCGCTTTTCATTGCTTTGCTTGGCTTCAAGAAGTCTCTCCTTGTGGCGCTATCACCAAGGCCGATCCCGTTGGGAATCACCGCCAAAACATGGGTTTGGCTCCACAGCCTCTAGCCACCCTTTTGGGTTCGGACGGAATCGTCTCCAAGCGGATAAAACGGTTGCACTACCTCTTTTTTTTAGGAAAAGCTTTTAGCAAGCCTCTACGCAACGGGACGGGATTTTCAGTAGGTCTCTCGTGTTCTCCGAGGCTAGGGCCACACGAGCGGTTTTTGGAAAAAGGGAAAAGGGAAGCTTTTCTTGTGACCAATTCTTCCTATACGGTACGCCTGTCCCGAGAAGAGATCGAACAGCTCCGGCACCATTTGGAGCAAAAAGATTTTCTTTTTGAGCCCTTGGCCCACGGCTATTTCCGGGCCCGCAAAGGGACTCTTCACATTAGTGCATATCATTCCGGGGCTGTTGTAGTGCAGGGAAAGGGAACCAACGATTTTGTTTCGTTTGTTCTGGAACCTGAGATCCTGGGAGAAGCGAGGCTCGGTTACGAAGAGGAACTTTTCCCCGAATGGTTCGAACCCCACATTGGCGTCGATGAGTGCGGTAAGGGAGACTTTTTCGGGCCTCTGGTTGTCTGTGCGGTGTATCTGGAACGAGACTCCGCCAAAAGACTCCTGGCACAGGGACTGAGAGACTCCAAACGGGTCAAGAGTGCTCGGGAAATCCGCCGGATTGCCCGAGCCATTCGGGAAGAGCTCCGGGGGGCTTTTTCCACGGTGACATTAGGTCCGCCTCGATACAATGCGCTTTACCGCCGTTTCGGCAATCTCAATCGAATGCTTGCCTGGGCACACGCAAAGGCTGTCGAAGAAGTCCTCCGTAAACTGGCTACTACCCCTTCCTTTGTGCTTCTGGACCAGTTTAGCCCTCATGCGGCGAGTTGGGTCAGCCGCTTCCTGACCAAGCTCGAGGTTCCTCTCCGCCAAAAGACCCACGCAGAAGAGGACCCTGCCGTGGCCGCGGCCTCGATCCTGGCCCGAGCGGTTTTTCTAGAGAAACTTGCCGAACTGGGCCAAAAGGCAGGCCGGGAACTTCCCAAAGGATCCTCAGGAAGAGTACGAGAGGTCGCAAAAGAACTGGCCGAAAGACTCGGAAAGGAAGGGCTAGCCCAGCTGGGAAAAATCCATTTTACCATCTTTCAAGAGCTTTGTTCGCCAACCCCGAGCTCACCCGAGATTCCCTCAAGTGGGAAAGAAAACCCGTAGCGAGGCAGGGAAAAAATGGTTCTTCTAATCCGTCTACCCAAAGCTTAACCCTACCGGGGTTGGAACATGAGCTCGAAACGCCTTTTTGTCCGGAATCTTTTTTGGGATTCGAAACAAAAGGATTTACCACAAAAGTTTCCTCGGCCACATTAATACCGGTATGTCTCGATGGTCACGACCTGGTGAGGATGGCCCCCTCTTTTGGATTGGGAATCAACCTGTCTATGTGACAGGCGTTTTGATTGGAGCCCATTCCCTTGTTTTTGTTCTCACGGCTTTGGGCCAAGCCTTAGGTTTTGCACCTCTCCTTCTGGAACTGGCATTGAGTACGCGAGCTGTCGTGGAAGAGGGTAAGATTTGGCAACTTTTTACCTACATCTGGCTACACCGGCTCTCCTACTGGTTTCCTCTCGAGATGCTCATGTTGTACTGGTTCGGTCAGGAGGTGGAACGGAATATTGGACGGCAGAAATACTTGCTTCTCTATGTAAGTCTTGCCGTCGTACCCGCTCTTTTGGTTGTTGCCGTTAGCTGGCTCAGTCCTGCCTGGGACATCGTGATCTCGGGATCTGACACGGTGCACTTTGCCCTCTTCGTTGCGTTTGCTGCCCTCTTCCCCTCCGCGGAGCTTTTGTTCGGGGTTAACGCCAAGTGGTTTGCGATCACCTTTGTGACGATCCAGTCCCTCATTCTCCTGGCTCAGCATTCCCTTCCAGGCTTGCTCATGGAGTGGTCATCTCTTGGAATAGCGATTGCCTTCACCCGGATTCCCGTCCCCGAGATTTCCTTCGGTTGGATCCAAAATTGGTTCACCAAGCGCCTGCAGACCCTTCGGAACAAACGCCAGGAATCCTCCTCGAAGGGACCCAACGAGAGTGAATCTATTGACGCCATCTTGGATAAAATTGCCAAAAGCGGTATGGGGAGCTTGACCAAGGCCGAAAAAGAAGCTCTGGAACGTGCTCGGATGTCCCTTTTAAAGAGAAACGAAAAGAAATAACCTTTTGCCTTCCGCGCAAGAAAAAAAGAGGTTCGAGAAGAGTCCTCTCCAAGGGAGAAGATCTTTAGCTCTGGGCCGGTGATCTGGACCGGTCGTTTTTGTCGCCAACAAAGGTTTTCTCCTCAAGCTTTTTCGCAAGAAGGAAAACGCTCAAGTGAACTTGCGGCCAGTCCTTAATGGATAAACCGGGAACCCAGCCGGGTCGATTGCCGGTCGCGGGCTCCGGGCCTTTTTTTGAGTAAGCCTTTCTTCGTTCAAAGGATACCGGCAGAGCCACTTTGAGTCTCACGCTGCCGTTTCACACAGAACCGGCGACCGACCGCTCTTACTCCTTGCTTTAGGACCGGCTTTTGTAAAACTCCGCACCGGCGGGAATGAGCCCGTATTTCCGCCGGTACGCTTGCGGTGAGATCCCTACGTACCGGCGGAAAAGACGGCGAAACGAGCGGGAATCATCATACCCGACCTCAGCCACGATCTCTTCCACGGTCTGATCCGTTTTTTCCAATAGATGCTTTGCCTTTTCAATCCGCAGCTCTCGGAGATATTCCCCGGGGCTTTTCCCTAGCGCTATCCGGAACCGCCGTAGAAGCGTCCGAGAACTGACCCCGCAACATTTCGCTAGATCGGCTAGTATCACCGCTTTGGCCGGATTTGCGATCAAAAGTTCCTGCGCCCTCTGAACGTAACGATCCCTATGTGCCGGATGGTCCGAACACATCATGTAGGGAAGCTGCGAGTCACGTTCAGGATCCACCAGAATGAACCGGGAGAAAGACAAAGCCGGTTCTCGCCCTAAAAATTTCTCGGCAAGCTTGATCATCAAGTTGAAATACGCCGTTGCTCCACCCGCCGTGATCACTTTACCATCCTCAACCACCATGCGAGAGATTTGCCAACGCACTTTGGGATAGCGCGAGGCCAAAAATGTGGCAAAGCGCCAATGGGTCGTCGCCTGGCGTCCATCCAACAGCCCAGCCTCGGCTAAAAAGACCGCGCCCGTACATGCGGTTGCCACGAGAGTTCCCCGGTCGTGGCATTCCCGGATCCAATCCAGATACGGACGGTTTTCCCCCAAAACCCGATCCCAATCGCCATCCATCGCTGGAACATAGATTAGGTCAGGAGCAGGAATCTCGCGGATCAAGGCATCACATTGGATGGTAACCGACCCATTTTTCGCGGGTGCCCCATCGGCAGAAACTAGAAACACCCGGAACGGGGTGTCGTTCGATCCTGGGGATGGTCCACAAGACATGGGATTGCCCATCTGCTGCAAAAGATAGGCAGGACCCACAATCGAGATGGGTTTGGAGCCGGAAACCAAAGGGATCGCTACGATCCATCTGTACCGAAGTTCTACCATTGCTTAAAGGGTAGAGTCCAAAGTCGCTCCTGTCCAATCCCCTACGTAAGCCGTGACGTTTTCCACCCGCAATTTGTCCTGGGTGACCCTGGTTGGCTGCAATCGTTTGCTCCATATTTACGCGGAAAATCCGAGACGCCGATCGCTTCTGTGCGGGAAGCCGGATCCGGATACCATCGAAACACAACCAGTAGAAGGAGAACCGAACCATGAGCGATTGCGAAGAAAAGCACTCGTGCCAGGAGACCCGCTGCCGCGAGGAAGAAGCCGAAAAATGTCACGAAGAGAGTGACCTTGTGGAGCATGTTGCGGGCATGTGGAAATCCGCTGGCTGCAAGGCCTTTTCGGGAGTTGTAGAAGAAATTCTCAAAGAAAAGATCCGGGCCCGCTGGGGTTCCGAGCTTGAAAAGGGAGCCGAAGCGTTTCTTGGGGTTATGGAGGCCTGTTGGCAAGCAAGAATCGCCAAAGCCAAAGCAGGAGCCGAGTTCCGAAAAGCGCTGGAAAAGTCTCTTCTCGGCTAGCGGACGAGAGCGCCGTCCTCGGTACTGCTCTCCCAGCAATCGATGGCTGCTCCTTTAACGGGAGCAGCCATCAGGAGGACTGGCAGTCAGAAGGGAAAACGTGGACGTCAAAAAGAAATTCCGGTAGATAACCCGCGACTGACGTCGCAGCCTTTATCGAGAATCTATGAAAGCCGTTCGCATTCATTCCTTTGGAGGACCCGAGGTTTTGCAGTATGAGGAAGCCCCTCTTCCTGTGCTGCAGGAGGGGGATCTCCTTGTCAAGGTTCATGCGGCAGGAGTTAACCCCGTCGACTGGAAAGTGCGGGAAGGAAGGCTGCAGGCAAGACTCAACCACAAGCTCCCGTTGATTCTTGGGTGGGATTTTTCGGGCGTGGTGGTCCAGCAAGGTCCGGGAACTAGCCGGTTTGCTTGGGGGGACGAAGTCTTTGCGCGGCCTGACATCCGCCGGGATGGTTCCTATGCCGAATATATTGCGGTCCGGGAAGTGGAAGTAGCACGCAAGCCCAGGTCGTTGGATCATATTCGGAGTGCCGTCATCCCCTTGGCAGCGCTAACGGCATGGCAAAGCCTTTTTGATGCGGCCAAGCTCGAGCCTGGGCAAACAGTTCTTGTGCATGCGGCGGCGGGGGGAGTGGGACATTTTGCTGTTCAGCTGGCCAAAATTTGGGGAGCTCAAGTCATCGCCACGGCTTCGGCTCGGAATCACGACTTTGTTTACGAACTGGGGGCGGACGAAGTCGTGGATTACACACAGGTTCCGTTTGAAGAGAGGATCAAGGATGTGGACGTGGTTTTCGATACGGTCGGAGGAGAGACGCAGGAACGTTCGTGGAAAGTTTTGCGACCGGGAGGAATTCTTGTTTCCATTTTGAGTCCTCCGCAAGCTCCTTCGGACACACGGAGACTGCGGGGAGCTTATGTCTTTGTCGAGCCCAATGCTGAGGAGCTTGCCCAAATTGCCGAGCTGGTGGACCAGGGAAAGTTACGACCCTATGTGTCGCAAGTTTTTGGGTTATCGGAAGCGCGCAAAGCCCACGAGCTATCCCAGACCGGGCATGTGCGGGGAAAACTTGCTTTGGACGTTTCTCGATAGGACACCAAAGACCCAAAAAGGGCTACCGTTCCTCAAGGAGCTTTTTAGTCCAGGAGAAAAACCGCCCCCGTTACGACGAGCGCCACTGCCCAGCCAAGGTCCACGTTAAACCAGGCTTTCCGCAAAAGCTCTCCACCCCAGGTGTCATACACGATCCAAGCGGCAAGTCCGCTTGTCCAGAAATGTCCGGCGATATGGGCGAAAAGAAGGGGCAACATGCTCAGCCATACAGAAGCCGGAAAGACAAGTCCCGAAGCAATCGATGTGGCGAAAGCAAAAGAAGCTTCCTTGCACCAGTAGAGAGGCCAGAGGATCAACCCCGCTCCATGTGCGGTAGCTACGAGAAACGACCAGGCAACGAGGTCAAAAAAACCCACTTGCATTCCGACCCAGCGAGGATGGCGATTGCGCAACAATCGCCAAACGCCAAAAACAATGAGGAGGGAGCTCGCCAGGACTTTGAGCCAGAAGGGGGATAACAACAGGCCAAGGGCTCCGAAAAGAAGCGCCATGACGCCCGTGGAAAGGGCATGGCCTAGGCTAATCGGGAATAAGGAAAAAACAATGGCCCGCGCGTCGCCCTTTTGGAGAGCCAGGCACACAGAAAAAAGCCACCCCATGGCCGGATTGAGACCATGAAAAGCGCCAAGACCAAAAGCGATCCAAAGGGTTTTTTCCATATCCCCAGGGTTTGACTCTTGGGCTAGGGATAACAAAAGCTATCACTAGAGGAGTCGCCCCCTTGCAGTCGCACCTGGTGGGGACGCCATTTTCCAAATTCGACAAAAAAACGCTCATCCCATGCAAGCCGCCCTTCCGGGGAGAGCGTTATTTTGACAAGCCATCCTTCCAATCCCTGGGGGTAAAATTGGTCGTCCCAGGTGGAGTATAGGGAGTTCGTGAGATACACCCGCTGGCCATCACGGCTGACTTCTACCATCTGTGGCCCGCCCGAGAGTGGGCGATCCGGTTGAGACGGGTGTGGCCTCCGGTGGACGATGCCCCCGATGGAGAGTCGGTCTACCAAACGGGGATGGAAGGGGTCGGTTACGTCATAGGAAAGCAGTTCCCCCTTTCCCCATGCAGACACGAGAAGAAAGCGGTCGTCGAGCGAAAGGTTTAGATCGGTGACCAGGGGAGGGAGGAGGCCAAACCCCTGGAGAATGGGAGGAAGAGTTTGGGGATCGGCGGGTTCGGCAGGGATTTCAATCACTTTTTGCGCTTTCCACTGGTCATCCTGGCGGTACCAGAGCCAAATGGAACTGGAGAGGTTTTCGAGCGAGATGACCACCCCGGCAAATCCGTAGGTTTTGCGAGGGTCGTGAGCCGGCCGCAACTCGAGCACCATCTGGTGTTCCTTTCCAAGATCTACTTCCTGGAAGTGGCGCCGGTGTCGCAAGTCCCAGAAATGGAGTTTGTGCCCGTATTGGCCTGCCAAAAGCTTCTCAGGCACCACCCCATTTTCAAAAAGCTCTGGTGTCCCCCATTCGCTACTGACGAGCATGTCCCAGTTTAAGTGCCACCAGAAGTCGTAGGCCAGGTACTGGTTTGCCCGCTCGATTTCCCAGGGTCCTAGGACGTCAAAAGAAAAGTGATCGAGGATGAAAATACCCCCGGGTCCCCCGTTGCCTTCTCCCCCAAGCGCGCTCACATAGATCCCATCGGGCCCGCAGTGAACCGTATGAGGACGCGAGTAACCCGTTTTGGCCAAAAGTTCCTTGGAACCAATCGTTTTCACGAGTTTCGGCGTCAAAACGTCAGGCTTGGTGTCCACAATGTGGATGTCCGAAGAACGAAGTCCGGGAATGATGAGATAGCGCCTTTCCAAATGGGGATGCGGCGCATAGGGGCACAGAGCCGAGCTGCATGCGTTCCAACCAAAGTGATGCAGCTCATGACCTAGGCCCGGTAAAACGAGCTCCCCCACGATCTTCCCATAGTCTGGGGAATCCGGGTTGACATCCACAACGGTTAGCCGGTCCGTTGTCCCTTCTAGGGGGCTCGGAGAAAAAGCGACCACATAGGCGAGCTTTTCCTGGGGGGCAAGCCGCGCCAGTCGCGCGGACGGGTAAAAGGTAGGATCGGGTCGCAATACAGGCATGGGTTACCTCCTAGAGAATGGAGATGTTTGTACCGCTCGAAAAAGTTTGTGGGGATCCATTCGTTCGCCTGAACCCCAAAGTAGCTGGGTCACGACAAAAGGCACATTCTTCCGATGTGGCTTGACCCAAGCACTTCCCACTACCTTCTGCTTTCTCTTGCCCAAAGTCCACCAAGAAAACAGGCATTTGCTCTGCCGAGCTCTGGAGAAAAAAAAACCCTAAGACAAACACGGCTCCCACCGAGACAATAAAAATACGACAAAAACTATCGTCTTTACAAGAGTTGTAGAGCGTTTACGATCCGGCAAGAGAAAAAAGTGAACGATCCAGCAAATCGCGCTTTCGAGCCGGCCTCTTCGGATGGACGCAATGCTCGGCCTCAGGGCTGGGTCGATGTTGCGATCCTTGGGGGCGGGGCCACGGGTGTGCTTGTGGCCATCCATCTCCTGGAGCAAGCTCAGTCCCCGTTGCGGGTGGCACTCTGGGACGCCTGTGGTCGCTGGGGTCGCGGTTGGGCGTACGGAACCTCTTGGCCCGCGCTTCGGTTAAACGTTCCCGCGGCCAAGCTAGGTGCCTTTGCTCGAGACCCGGAAGATTTTTACCGCTGGGCTTCGGAAGAGAACGGCAACGGGGCCGTGCGTCCCGGGGATTTTCTCCCGCGCGTTCTTTACGGGCAGTACCTGGAACAGCGCTTGCGCGAGGCCGAGGATCAAGCTTCGGCCAGGGGAATTTTTCTTATCAAACGTGCTGCCCGAGTCATCGATCTTTTTCGGGTTCCCGGCGGCTATTGTGTTTGTCTTGCGGGAGGTGAGCAGTGGCACGCCCGTTTTGTAGTCCTGGCCACAGGGCTTTTGCCCCCAGCTCCTCTTCCAGGGTCGGAAGCCTGTTCGTTTCCGCTCTACGTCAATAACCCATGGACGCTCCAGCGGGAAGCCCTTGAAGAGCTTGCGGCCCGACGCCGTCTTTTGGCAGTGGGTACGGGCTTGACTTTTCTGGATGTTCTGACGCTTCTATCTTCGTTTTCGTTTCAAGGGGTTTTGTACGGGGTTTCACCGCGGGGTCTTTTCCCCCTTCCTCATCGGCTGTCCGTTCATGGTGTAGGGAAAGGAACGTCCCAGCTAGAGCCTCCCTTTCCCCATATAAAAACTCTTCGAGGCTTACGGGAACATTTTGCCCAGAGCGTGGCCAGAGGGATAGACCCAAGAGATTGGGTGGATCTCATCCGGCCAAGCATTCCGGAACTGTGGCAAGGGCTAAGTCTAGAAGATCGAGCTCGATTTTTACGCCACCTGCGACCCTATTGGAATGTGGTGCGGCATCGGGCCCCTCCCGAAGATGCACAGCTTTTGGGTTCCTGGTTACACACGGGCAGGTGCCGTCTCGTGCGCGCTCGTGTGAGGAGGTTACGGCCTTCGGGAGGTAGGGTCGAAGCTCTCCTGGAATATTCCGGAGGCAGGCAAGAGGGGTTATTGGTTGATGCGGTTATCAACTGCACCGGTCCCCGGTTCCGGTGGCAGGAAACAGGCGACCCTTTGTGGGAACGCCTGTTTGACCGGCGTCTGGTGGGCGCTGGCCCATTGGGTCTAGGAATTGCTACGCAACCGGATGGGACTGTCCTAGGCCCAGATAACGAGGTCCAGGAGGGACTTTTTGCCGTGGGTCCTCTTCGGATCGGGGACTTGTGGGAAACGACGGCCATCCCCGAAATTCGATCACAAGCAGCTGCCTTGGCCGGGTGGTTGTGTGAGGCCTGCAAAGCTAGTCAAGCCCGGATGGATCCTTCGGCCTCCATGGGGTAAGGTTTTTCGCCTCGGACCCGGGTGCAAAAAGAAAAACGTGGGGGCCCCTCCCCGCTACTCCGAAAGAGGCACACTGCCATCGCCTCCTTCTTATTGACAGTTGGGAAGGAGCGCATCCGGTGGGGAGCTTTTTCTTCTTGGATCGCCGTTCTACCACCGCTACCGGCCGCCCGTCGGGAGCGTTCGACATCGACCCATGAAAACAGGCTTTTCTTTTGTCTTTCCCGTTTGCCAATAAGCCAATCTTCTTATGACACGGTCGTGCTTGCCAGTGTCTAGAAGGGCTCCTGGAGAAGATCAAAAAAGACGTGGATCCCTTTACAAAATTCATCCACAGGAATGCGTTCCCAGTCGGAATGAGCGCTATAAGCCGTTTGGTTATCGAGGACCATGGGCATAAACCCATAAGCAACGACATTTCGTTGTCGTAAATAACGAGCATCCGTAAACCCGCTACTTAAGAAGGGCGTCACCGTCGCCCCAGGGTAATGCCTTCCTACAACCCGGCGAATGGCTTCAAACAGGGGCGTTTCCCAGGAGCTGGGAGGTGTGGGATCGGGCGCATCGCTAACGACTTCCAGGAAAATGTCCGGATCGCCAATCGCTTGTTCCAACTTGTGAAGAAAGTCGGAAGGATGGGTTCCCGGAAGAAGACGGCAGTCCAAGGTCGCCTCGGCCCAGGATGGGATGACGTTGATTTTGGGAGGCGATCCAACGCCCGCTTGGAGGCTCGTAAGAGAGAGCGTATTCCTTTGAATCGCTCGGGTAAACGGGCTATCGACCAGGGCAGCCCCGACCGTCTGGATCATCGCTTTTACCACGGGCGGGGGCGAGGGTTGTTCCTCCCAGGGGAGAATCTTTGCCAGCGCCCGAACGAGAGTCGCCGGGGCTGCCTGGTCAATGGGGATCGATCCGTGTCCTGGGGGCCCCTGGGCCCGAAGACGGACCCAAAGCGGCTGTTTGTCAGCCACTTGAACGGCAAAGACGAGCGATTGGGATTGGAAAAGGTCCCGAGTTCCAAACCCCCCTTCATCCAGTGCGTATTCCGGTTCGAGGTCTGAGAAATGGTGCTCCAGCATCCAGCGGATCCCATACTTGCCACCGCTTTCTTCGTCTGCCGTGGACAAAAAAAGGACATCGCGGTGAGGCTTCCGTCCCCCTCTTCGTAGTGCAACCAGTGCCATGAGCTGTTGGATGGCTAACCCTTTCATATCCAGGGCGCCTCGTCCCCAAAGAAATCCGTCCTCCACGATCGCGCCAAACGGAGGCTTTTCCCATGCTTTCTCATCGGCGGGAACAACGTCCATGTGGTTTAAGAGGAGCAAAGGTCGCTTGTGAGGGTCTTCTCCTGGTACCCGGACCAGAAGATTGGTCTGGCCATTGGGCCCGCTTGGGAAAAGCCGGGGTTCCAAGCCTTCCCTGCGCAGGAGTTCTGCGAGGAAAAACGCGGTTTGGCTTGTGTCAGCCGGCGGGTTAACGGAGGGGATCCGCACGTAGGCTTGGAGAACTTCAAGCGCTTGTTGTTCGAGCGTTGCCCAATCCATAGGTGGGTAGGAAGAGTTTTGAGCCTTTTGTGCTTCCGGGCAAGTCCAGGGATTGGGAGCGGCTTGGGAAAATCACTCGTCCCCGTCGGCGTTCAAAAAAAGGGGTTTTCTCCGAACCCGGAAGCCCGTTTGTTCATCCATCGGGCATAAAAAAGGGAAAAAAGTTCCCTTCCCAAAAAGGGATTTTTCCCCATCGGGTAGCGAAAAGGGCGAAGGGGAATGAAAGTGTGAGCAAAGTCGCGGCCGTGCTGACGGGTCTCTGGGATGACTCCGCCTCTTTTTCCGTAGTTTGGCCAGGATCAAGAGTTCCTCGTCACAAGCGCGGAGCGTCTCCCCAAAGTTCTTCCAGGGCGTAGTAGCGCCGCTTTTCTTCGTGAAAGATATGGACCATGACGCCTCCGTAATCGACGATCACCCAGTGACTTTTGGGAAAACCCTCGATTGCGTACGGTTGCTTGCCGTAACGCTCTTTGAGCGTTTTTTCCAGGCCCTGAGCGATTGCTTTTAGCTGAGGTTCCGACTGGGCCCCGCAGATCACAAAGAAATCGCTCACCGTAGAAATTCCGCGTAGATCGAGGATGACAGGGGCCAAAGCCTTTTTTTCTAGGACAAAATCTCGGCAAAACTTAGCTAGCTCAAAAAGACTCAAGGTGGTCACCGGTACAGACCATGTCGCTCGATGTAACGGGCCACAGGCCAAGGAACAAGATGCGCATAAGGGAGCGACTTTCGCACGCGACTCCGGATCTCTGAGGAAGATATATCCACAAATCGTGGTTTGGGCAAGAGAGTGATGGAGGGCTTGAGCCTTTCCACAAATCCTGGCCGTGGGACGGCCAGAAACCGGACGAGCCGTGCAAGCTCCTCATAGTCCTTCCAGAGGGACAGTTCCGGAAGCTGGTCGGTTCCCAGAAGCCAAAAGAGCAGGGCTTTGGGATAAAGCTGGGCCATCTCCCGGGCCGTGTCTACGGAGTAGGAGGGAGGGGGGCGACGAAGTTCACACGCCGACACGTAAAGCCCAGGTAGACCTCGAATGGCTTGGCGGATCATCCGGTAACGGTGGGTTCCCTCAGAGATCCGGTGACGCAACTTGTGGGGGGACTGCCGACACGGGATGAGAATGACCGCATCGAGCCGGAACTGTTCCAAAGCATCACAGGCTGCGACCAAGTGCCCATGATGGAGTGGATCAAAACTTCCCCCGTATAAGGCGATCCGCGCAGCCTCTTGGGGAGGGAGGTGGTCTTTCATATCTGGCTTGCTGCAAGAGGAGAGATGGCTTAATTATGGAACCAGGAAACCGTAAGGCGGGCCGTGGCGCAGCCTGGTAGCGCGCTTGCTTGGGGTGCAAGAGGTCGCGAGTTCAAATCTCGCCGGTCCGATTCGATCGGAGACTATCAAAGCTATCGAATAACCAGAAGGGAGCATCATGGAGTCAGTACCTTCCTACAAAATGCCCGATCTAGAAAGGGTTTTGGCTTTTGATTTTGTTCGAGCGACCGAAGCGGCCGCCCTCAACGTGATTCGTTGGGTAGGTAAGGGAGAGAAAGAGAAAGCCGATGCCGCTGCCTGTGATGCCATCCGGGGAATGTTCGATCTTATGGATATTTGTGCCGAAGTCGTCATTGGAGAAGGGTTAAAGGACGAAGCCCCTGGGATCTTTAAGGGAGAAAAGCTGGGTCGATGGATCCCGGGTTCCCCCCGGTTTGACATTGCCGTAGACCCGATCGATGGAACGACCAATGTCTCGAAGGGTCTCCCAGGGTCCCTCGCAGTGATCGCGGCCGCCGTACCCGAGCAAGACTCCGAACATGCTCTCAAGGACCTACCCTCCTACTATGCTATGAAACTTGCCTATGGTCCCCAGGTGAAAAATTATGTGGAGACCTCAGGCATCGAGAGTTTCCGATTGGATACCCCAGTGGAGGAGCTTTTGCCCATCGTCGCGCGGGCACTTCGAAAACGACTTTCTGACCTTGTGGTCTGCGTGATGGATCGCCCTCGACACGCGCAGTTGATTGCCGAGATCCGCAAGCTTGGCTGTTCCCTGCGTTTGATTGAACACGGGGACATTACAGCTGCCATGGCTCCTTCCCTGCCAGACGGCGACATCGATTTGTACATTGGGATCGGAGGAGCCCCAGAGGCCGTCCTTGCGGCAGCCGGGATCCGGTGTTTGGGTGGGGAAATCCAAGTGCGGATGTGGCCGAAGGACGAAAAGGAAAAACAAAAACTCATCGAGCAAGGGTATGGAGACGAGCTCGATACGATTTTTTATGCGAAAGACTTGGCAAAAGGGTCCTCCATTATCTTTTCAGCGACGGCCATTAGCGACGCTCCGGGTCTTCCCGGGGTTCGTATCCGGGGTAACCATGCGGTGACCCATTCGGTCCTCATGCGCTCTCGCACCCAAACTGTTCGCTACATTCGGACGCACCATAACTTGCAACTCAAAACGATTCGGCTGCGCAGCTCCCAGGCCGAACACACGCTAGCGAATGACGTCGGAACGGAGGAGGAGGCTTACCAATAGCTAAAAAGAGACCGACCCATAAGGCTCTTCGTGGGAGCGCTTCCGAAGGTAGTTGAGTGCCTGGGCGAAGCGAAAGGCTCTTTACCCCAAGAGGCGGGCTTGCCAGATGTGGCCAGGAGGGCTCTTTGCCTCTTCTCGTAGAGCCGCTGCTTTTTCTAAGAAGGAAAGTCCAGGCTATTTTCGGAAAAAAACCTTTCTTTTGCCAAGCTTTGTTCCGGCGGTCTTGCAAAAAGGCAAACGCTTACAAGTGGCCCACTCCCCGGATTGGGCTAAATTGAGCTTTTCCTACCTCGTTCGCAGGGTTCCTTTGTTGTCCAGAGAAAAACGACGCCCCTCTTTTGCAAAAAGAAAAACCGGTTCTAGCAAGGGTATCTTCTAGTCTTGTATTGGATGGGTAACCACCGGAGCCGTTAGGAGCAAGAAAAGAAGCTTTTCGAACCAACGAATCGCTTTGTCCCCAAGCTATGGAGGAAACGTATCTAACCAACGCGTGTGCAATCGCCCGCGAGGTTCTGGGAAGCTAGACAAAGAAGCTTTTTTGCTGGAAAAGCCCTCTTTTACTCTCGAGCTTCCCGCCTGAGGGGCTCGGGCCTAAACCCACGTTTTTTTCGTCCTACTACCCCGCAGGCTTGCCAGCGTACCCAAAAGGACTTTCTCCCATCTTTACGAGAGCTTGCCGTTACTCCTCGCATCCAACACTTTTTCCCTCTCCCTGCGGGAGTCCCCCGCTACATTCGCACCGTCAAATTGCGGCGCCGAAACGTCGGTACGTCCAGGTTCTGCCCCTTGTACACGGTGGCAGCAATTCGTTCAAACCTTCCCCCGGCGGGAACAATCGGTAGCTCTTGCTGGCTGGACTGGCCGAGGGTTACTGCCATCTCAGCCGCTGGTGTAAGGGTAGGTACCGGTTCCTCTGGGGTCGCCTCCGGAACGGAAGGACTTGCCAGGCCAAAGGCCTTGAGAGAAGAGGAAGTAGGAAGGGGAAAGAGAACCAAGAGCTTAGCCCGATCCTTCCGCTGAGGTTCTAACGTAATACTCAAACGCAGCCGGGCGCTAGGTCCAACTCGATTACTCAGCTTTCGTTCCAACTCTCGAACGAAGCTGATTGGAGGATCTTCCGCCACAGTCAGGCAGGCAAAGTATTCGGGAGCTGAACTCCAGGGGAACTTCTCCGTCGCGGGGAGCCTATCCATTACCTCGTTCACGAGCCGCTCGGTCATGGCCGGCCCTATCCCCGCTTCCGCAAAACCTCCGACCCCATTTCCCTCCTCTCCAAAACCACAACGGGCAAAAAAGCGACAAAGTTCCCAGGGCGTCAGGGAGGGAAAGTCCCGTTCTTCCAGCACATGACAGAAACTGAAAACCACCTCCGCAACCATCCGGTCCCATCGATCCATAGCCGAAGGGAAATTGTCCGAAAAAACGTCCCATGACTCCATGGCCAGCTGGGAAAGAACGCACAAGCAATCAACCGAGCCCCCTAATTCCTGAGCCAGGCGCCAGGCCTCTTCCTTTCGAGCCTGTGGTTCAAAGGAAAAAGGGGTTAATGCCACGAGCGTCATTCGGATCCCTCGGTCCTTGGCTTGCGCAGAAAAAAACCGGGCAAGCTCACTACCCGTTGTCCCACCTAACGATGCCACCATGAGAAGATCTCCCCCTTCGGGAAGCAGAGCTTGCAAGGGTTCCGTGCTATTCTCAATGAGCTTGCGGGTTAGCTCACGATCGCCAAACGATCCCAAACCTCGTGTTCGTTCCTTGCCTAAAAGGATGCGCCGTTGCGCAAGACTTCCCTCCAATACAAAACGATCCGTATCGACCGCAGTCATTTGCTGCGGATTCATTCCGGCCAAAATGGCCCGGTCGAGCACGGACACACCCATTTTCCCAAGGCCCAGAAGGGACACGCTCCTTTGGCCTTTCTCCGAATCACTTCTGCCATTGGTTTGTCCTTGCATAGCTTGCTTCCTTGTTTGTTTCGCCTTGTTCCTTTAGAACAAACGCATCCCCGCCAGCACTCGCTGGAACCGGGAACGCCACCCGCGCGAAGGGATTTCCTGGAGCTCCGCAACCCGCGCATACTGTAAAAGACCCAGCACAGTGGCCAGCTGAGGTCGGCGCACCAGTTCTTGATCCCCATCCATTGGAACCGGAACGGCCCGCTCAACCGGATGCCGGAAGACTTCCGTAGCCAATTCTTCAATTCCGGGCAGGAGCGATCCACCACCCGTTACGAAAATCTGGCCGCTCCAGCCGGACCAGAAGGGCTGCGATTCCACATCCTCCCGAATGATTTCAAAGATCTCCTGTTGCCGTGCGCGAAGAATCGTGACAATGGCTTCCTTGCGAACATGAATTTCCCCATGTTCCGGTGAAGGAGGAATGACAACCCGTTGTCGCTTTTCCTTAGTGCTCGCCACGACCGATCCGTGGGTCTTTTTGAGCTCTTCCGCCGTGGCAAAAGGAAGCCCCAGCCCGACCGCCAGATCATTGGTCAAGTGGTCACCTCCCACCCCAAGAATCCCACTGTGGACCACGGAGCCTCGTACATAAACGATGTAATCGGTCACCCCGGCTCCACAATCGATCACCATTGCACCCATTTCCTTCTGGTCGGGTAAAAGAACCGCCTGCGCCGTCGCGTAGGAGGATAGGGCATAGTTTTTGACCTCGATCGACAACTCCTTCACACACCGGATGGTCGTTTGGAGTCGCGTCGCAATCCCAAAAACCAGGTGATAATCAGCCGTCAGCCGCTTGGAACAAAGCCCAACCGGATTGAGGGTAACCGAACCATCATCCAGTGAGTACTGCTGCAAAAGGTCATGCAATAACACATAACCCGCAGGCAGGGGTAATTGCCGGGCCAGCTTGCGCAATTGTTCCACGTGCCGGTTTTCGATTTCCGTTCGTCCCCCCTCTAGGGCAAGGGTCACCCGGCGATTCGTAGAGCGCACATGTGCTCCGGAAATTGCCAGATACACCTCTTTCACTGCGGTGTCGGTCTTTTCTTCCGCATCCACAATCGCGTCATGCACGCAACGCTGGGCAATTTCAAAGTCGACAATTTCCCGTTTCCGTACCTGACTCGACGGGCGCTCCCCTACCCCTAAAAGGGTCAAATTGGAGTCCGTACGAAGCTCCCCGACGGCCACCGCAACCTTGCTGGAGCCAATTTCCATGGCTACCAAAATGTCCGTATCTTTTTTCCAGAACACCGTTGCCTCCTTTTTCCTTTCCCGTTTTCCGGTTTGCCTCACTAGTTTCGGAACGTTACCGGAACGTTCCGCTCCAAGGTCAAATCCACACTCGCCAGCTTCCGCCCACGACTCTCGGAAAAGGACAGAATCCGACCCAGCCGTTCCAGCTGCTCCTCAAACCGCCCCGGTAGAAAACCCACCCGACACCCTTGCCACGTCATGACCCAAAGGGACAAAGGCCGGGACACATCCACTTTCATCGGGTCAAACTGCGCCCGTAAGGGCGAAAGTTCCAAGGCCGCAAGCAAAGCCAAAGCCGCCCGCACCTGGGGATCCTCAATGCGAGAACCGGGGGGCCAAAGAGTTGCCCGAAACCCGACAATTTCCGGAAGTTCCCGGACCATCTCAAGGTCCCGTGGCCGGATGACCGTTCCTTCCCGATCAATGAGCAAGATCTCTTTAATGGTCCCATGCGGGCCGGGTACGGCAAATTTGGCTACGGGGATACGTTCCGTGATCCGGATCACAATTCGATCGGGAAGCCTACGCTCCACCAAAGCCCGTTCCACAAAGGCAAGGCTCTCCACCCGCCTTTCCACTTCTTGAAGATCAATCCGCAGTACACTCTGGCCCTGTTTGAGCCCGCTGGCCGCCACAACCTGGGCCACCCGGTTTGGATCCTTGTTTTCTACGAGGATCTCCCGAAGCCGATATCTGGGATTTTCGTAGAAAACGCGGTCCAAAAGATAGGAACCTGACTCGTATACAGCCAAGCTCACCAACCCCGTAAAAAGGAGCCAGCGAACCGTTCGTGTTACCCAACCGGCTGCCTGTTGCTTGCGAAACGCCCGGCTCGTTTTGGTCCACAAAAGGTTCTCTTGCTGCTCGACTGGAAGACGCTTGCGCTTAGCCAGTGCCATGGTCTACCCCTTTGCCCGAAGTTTCCAAGAAAGCTCTACGATCCGCTCGCACAGTTCCGGAAAGGAAATTCCGGCCGCAAGAGCTGCCTTGGGAAAGAGACTGGTCTCCGTCATCCCGGGAACGGTGTTGACCTCCAAAAGCCAGGGGAAACCGTCGGAATCTAGCTTTAGGTCCACCCGGGAATACACCTGACATCCCAAGGCCTTGTGGGCCCGAACCGCTAGCTTTTGAATCTCAAGCTCCTTTTCCCGTGGTAAAGGAGCCGGGCAGAGATACTCGGTTGCCCCAGGCGTGTACTTGTTGCGATAATCGTAAAACCCTTGCTTGGGGCGGATCTCGACGACGGGAAGTGGTTCCTCTCCAAGGACAGCTACCGTGAGCTCTCTCCCCGCGATGTACTCCTCAGCCAAGACAGCGCTATCCCAGGACCAGGCCAGATCCAAGGCAGCGGAAAGTTCCTCCGGATGGAATACAATACTCACGCCAACACTGGAACCCTGCCGCGCTGGTTTGATTACAACCGGCACCGGAAGGGCCGGGAACCGTCCGCGCTCTAGAACCTCACCCTTGGGCACGGGTAAGCTGGAAGCCTCAAAAGTCGCCCGGGCTTGAATCTTGTCAAACGCTCGGCGGCAGGCTTCGGCTCCCGATCCGCTAAAAGGCAGCCCGCGAGCCTCCAGCAAGGCTTGTAACTCGCCGTCCTCACCGAAGGCCCCGTGCAAGCAAACGAAACAAAAATCGATCCCCTCCGGAAGATCGAGCGACCGGCTCCGAAGGTCGATTTCCACGACCGGATACCCAAGGCTCTGCAAGGCCCCGGCCACGGCTCGACCCGTTCGAAGCGAAATTTCCCGTTCGCTCGAAAATCCTCCTTTCAACACGGCGATCGTCATGGGTTTCCTTTTCATGAAAAAACGGTAGGGCCACAGAACCGGGTGACGAGTTTCCGCCCCGTTGCCCTGTGAACGTTCCGGCACACCTCCTCCAAAAGGGTTTGGAGTTCGCTGACCTTCGCCCCGGGCTCGCAAATGACGATTGTCGGGCGATCCGGCCGAAGGAAGACCCTCCCGCACCGGCGACCTCCCCATCCGAGCTCCCGGAGAAGCTCGTCTAGAGAACCACCCGGGAGATCCTCAAAGGCAAGGACTGCTTTTGCTGCCGAGCGCTCGTCCGAAAGGAGAGAGCAGCCTGACTCTTGGGTTTCAACAGCCAAAACGTCCGCAGAAACCGGTTCCAAAACGAGCTCGGCTCGAACCCAGATCCCCTGTATCCCTTCCGGGGAATTTCCCAGCCCTTCCCCTTCCCACTGACAGAACTTTCCCTCCGCGCTCACCCACCAAGCGCGGCGAACCCTTTTCCAAAGACTCTTTTCCTGGCAGCTTGCTAAAAGACCCCCGACACTGCCCGGCCATCGTGACAAGCGACCAAAACCACCGAGCTTTCTTTCGTGCGCCTTCTGGACCACCTCGCGAACGAAAACTCCTGCGCCGACGTCAACCGACCGGTCGCTCGACCAGGATAGTTCTTGAAAAACGCCCCGGCGAAGAGCAACCACCACCCCTTGAAACCCCTCGTCGGGGGGAAGCATCGTCGTCCCCGATCCTGCAATGAGAATGGGAAGCCCCGCCCTCCGGGTCGCTTGGACCACCGCCACAAGCTCGGCAACGCTGGCCGGTTCGCACCAGAACTCCGCCCATCCTCCTAGCCCTAAGGCCAACCGTGATGCCATCGAGACATACCACTCAAGCCTGGTCCCTTCCGGTAAGGAGGAAAGTAAGCTTTCCCAGAGCCTAAGGCCTTGAGCGAGCCGGCCGGCCAAGCGGTGAATGTCTCCCGCCCCCAACGTCACAATGAGATCTCCGGGCCTTACGTGGCTTGCCACTCGGCGCAAAAGCGCTTCCAAATTGGGCTCAAAAAAGACACGCGGATGCCCGGAATCCCGGACCGCCCGAGCCAGGTTTTTCCCGTTGACCCCTTCCCAAACAGGCTCGCTGGCCGCATAGACTTCGGTCAAAAAAACCAGGTCCGCGTCTTGGAAAGCCTCGGCAAAACGATCTTGGAGAAACTTGGTGCGCGAATAGCGATGAGGCTGGAAAAGAGCCACCGTCCTTGGCCAGCGGGAAAGGCGCGCAGCAGCCAGCGTCGCCCGAATTTCGGTGGGGTGATGCGCATAATCGTCCACCACCATGAACTGCTGCCCCTGCCAGCAAACCTCAAAGCGACGGCGCGCCCCGCGAAACAGCCGCAACCCTTCCCGAAACGTTTCGGGTTCCATCCCTATTTCCAGAGCCAAGGCCGCAGCCACGACGGCATTGCACACGTTTTGCATCCCCGGAAGCCAGAGCTCAAAATCTCCCAGGCTTTCCCCTTCTCGAACGATTTCAAACGCGCTTCGATCCTCCGACAAACGAACCTTTCTGGCCTGGTAGCGCGCACGCTCACCCAGGCCAGCCGAAATCGCCTTGACTTGAGAGGAATAGAGAAGAAACGCATTCGGGTCGTCGGAGCAATACACGAGCTTGCCCGCGATCTTCGCACCAAACTGCGAGAAAACTCGCAAAATCTCTTCTAGGCTACGGTAGTAATCGAGGTGTTCCTCCTCGATATTGAGAACAACCGCATGGAAGGGATCAAAACAGAGAAGAGTCCCATCACTTTCATCCCCCTCGATCACGACATAGTCTCCGCTTCCCCATCGAGCCGAAGCACCCAGACTCGGCACTTCCGCTCCCACGTAGTAGGAAGGGTCCAGCCCCGCGTGACGGAACACAAAAGCCAAAAGCGCGGCCGTAGTACTTTTCCCGTGCATTCCCGCGACCACGACGGCTTTCTTTTCCCGAACAAGAGCTGCCAAAAGTTCCGCCCGGCGCACCTGGGGAATGCCCCGTCGTGTCGCTGCCTCCCGCTCGGGGTTCTCGGTGGAAATCGCGCTGGAGTAACAAAGAAGCTCCACCCCTTCGAGAGAGCTTTCCGAATGCCCGACCCAAAACCTTAGTCCCTCTTCCACCAGTTCCTCTACCGCGGGCGAGCTTCGAAGATCAGAACCGGAAACGGGATAACCCCGGGCCAAAAGCAAGCGAGCCAGCGCACTCATCCCGGCGCCCGCGACCCCCACCAGATGGATCCGTGTGCTCCGGCGGCCGAGGAGAGTGGCGAGAAGCGAGGCTACCGATGGATCCATTTTTCCAATTCCTCCGCAATGTTGGCGGCTGCTCCTGGAACCGAAAGGCTTGCGGCAGCCTGCCTCATCCGCTCCAGCCCGCTGGGGTCTTCTAACATGGTCCGCACCACCCGGTCCAAAAGGCCAGGCGTTAGCTCTTCCTGCCGGAACACGTGCGCTGCTCCCACTTCCGCAAAGCTCCGGGCGTTTTCCATCTGGTGGTCCCCACTGGCAAACGGATAGGGAATCAAGACCGATGCGATCCCGTAGTACGCCAGTTCCGCCAGCGTGGCAGCACCCGCCCGGCAGATGGCCAGATCGGCCAGGCTATAAAGGACGGCCATCTCCCGGCTAAAAGGCGCCACCCAGTGGGTTAGCCCATATTCTGCATAGGCTCTTTGGCACCTCTCCAGATCGCTAAAACCGCAAAGATGAATCCATTGCCACTTTTCCCGCTTGTCTCCCCAAAGGGGGAGGCAACTCGTCAGGAGCGAATTGATTCCCACAGCCCCCTGACTTCCCCCCATGATGAGGAGCGTTTGGCGCTGGGCGGAAAGCCCAAGACGCCGGGCAGCTTGCTCACGATCCAGGCGGACGAGTCCCTCCCGGATCGGATTGCCCGTAAAAGTTACCTTGGCCTTGGGTAAAAACGTCCGGCAACGATCGTTACCCAAAAACACGCGATCCACGTGTCTTGCCCACAGTTGGGTAAGCTTCCCTGGCTTGGCATTGGCTTCGTGCAGAAAAATGGGTAAGTTTTGCCGCTTACCCAGCCACAGGGGCACCAACCCCGTAAACCCTCCCATGGCGAGCACACCGTTGGGAGCAAAATCCCGGAAAATGCGCTGGCATTCCCTTACGGTTCGAACCACGGACCAGGCAAAGGGAAGGAGCTTGGGACTCTTCCACCCAGGCCAACCCATGGCGGGTAGAGCCCGAGCAGGAAGGTCAGGATGGGCACGAAGAATTTCCCCATCAATCGCCTTGGAAGAAACCAAAAGCATTGCAAGATGCCCCCTTTTGCGGAGCTCCTGCGCCACGGCGACCCCCGGATAGAGGTGCCCACCCGTGCCTCCGCACGCAATGATCCAGCGCCCGTGGTTCATATGCGTACACTCTGCCGGTAACGCTCCGGTAGGGAACAATCCTCATCGTCCTTCCATTGCGCTTGCCGCTGGAGATTAAAAAGGATCCCCAGAGCCCCCATACACAGAAGAAGGTTCGAACCCCCGTAGCTTACGAAAGGAAGGGGTAACCCCTTATTGGGTAAAAGCCCGGTCACTACCCCAAGATTGGCCACGGCCTGTGCTCCAACCAAAAGCGTAAGACCCGTCCCCAAAAGAATCCCTTGCCGATCCGGGGCGTGGAGAGAAATCCAACCGCCGCAAAGAACCACAAGCACGTACGCAAACACAACGCTAAGGGCAAACCATAGGCCAAGCTCTTCTCCGATGATCGGAAAGATGAAATCGGTCGTCGATTCGGGTAGGTAATACATCTTTTGCCGGCTATTGCCTAAGCCTAGCCCCTGCGTACCTCCCGAACCCAAGGCAATTAAAGCCTGGTAAATCTGGTATCCCTTCCCCAAGTGGTCTTCGCCGTGACGGAAAAACTCAACGATTCGAGCCCTGCGCTCAGGGATGGCCAGGGCAAACACCAGGGTAGCAAGGAACCCTGCGACCGGCACGGGCACCCACCATCGAGCCGGGCACCCAGCACAAAACAAAAGGGCTCCCAGCGTAAGCAAGAGAAACAAAACACTCCCCAGATCCCGAGAAACCAGGATGGGGCCGGCTAAAAGCAGCGTAGCCGCCACGGGGATTGCGCAAGCTTCCGTAAAACGGGAAAGCTTCCGGTTGGGGTGACCCAAGTATGCGGCCAGAAAAACCACAAGCGCTCCCTTGGCCAATTCCGAGGGTTGGAAGCGCCAACCAGCCACCTCGATCCAGCGCCACGACCCGTGGACCTTATGCCCAAGACCAGGGACAAAACAGCCCAGAAGGCAAAAAAAAGCCAAAGCAAGCGCAAACGCCGATCGGTGTAAAAACCAGTGGTAATCCCACCGGGCCAAAATCCCACAGGTAATGCCGCCTAGCCCCACCCAGGCTAGCTGCCGTACCAAAAGCCCACCCCAAAGGCTAGGGCGATCCAGAACAAACTTGCCCCCCGCACTGGCCAGCATCACCAAGCCAATCGCGATAAGCCCAAGAGAGCTTACTAATAAAAGATACCCTACTTGGCGGTGGAAAGCTCCCAACTTCATCCTTGCCTATGCCCCTTTCTTTCCCGGTGTCCCCGTTGCCGGATTCCCTTTCCCCGAAAGCCCGTTACCTTCCGTTGGTGGAGGAGACGATTTTTTCCCTTTCGGTACCCAAAGCCTCTGGCCCACCGAAAGCCTCCGGGGATCCTGGATGCCGTTTTTTTTCATTAAAAACCGCACCGAACATCCCGTTTTCCGGGCGATTTTCTGCAACGTGTCCCCCCGCCGCACAGTGTAGACAACCCAAAGGCCAGAGGATTCCTGCAAAGAGGGGGCTTGCAACTTCTCTTGCCACCGCGCTCCCCTGGGCAATACAATCCGCTCGCCCACCCGGAGTTGCCCATTGGGAAGGTGATTAAGCTCTCGTAACTCCTCCACTTTGACTCCGAACTTGCGCGCAATTCCTGCCAGCGTATCCCCAGAACTGACCCGGTAGGTGGCAAACGACTCACGGCTGGCAGCTCCCTTCCAGTTCCCATGCACCGAGGAAGCCAAGCTCGCAGAAGATCCGGCCCTCGGTGTTACCACCCCTAGCGCGCGCCGAACCCAGGGGTTTTGCTCGACCCACTTCCAGGAAGAGACCAGCCAGATCGCTACCAGATGAGCCACCACAAGAAGCACAAAGGTCGTTAGCACCCGCAAGGGGCCCAACCCCTCGCCTGGCTGGTCCTCCACGACAGCCTCCCGGGCGGACGACTCCCACCGGCTCAACCGGCCCGCCATACTTCCCCTCCCCGCGTTGCGTTCCTGTACCGGTCTGGATGGCTCATCGCCTCACCTAATTTTCAAACTTGAAAGAGCGATCATGGAAAAAAGAAGGCTCAAAATCCAAAAACGAACCACCACCGTCGTCTCGCTCCATCCTACCAGTTCGAAGTGGTGATGCAGGGGGGCCATCGCAAAAATCCGCCGCCCAGTCATCTTAAACGATCCCACCTGGAGAAGTACTGAAAGCGCTTCCAGGACAAAAATACCCCCAGCAATCACCAGCAGAAGCTCCTGGCACAAGCAAATGGAGACGATGCCAATGGCTCCCCCGATCGCCAACGATCCCGTATCCCCCATGAACACCTGGGCCGGGTAACAGTTGTACCAGAGAAACCCCATACATGCCCCGAGAAGCGCTGCGCAAAAAACCGCCAGTTCCCCTCCCCCGCGCACGTACGGAACAAAGAGATATCCAGCAAAATCAGGCCGCCCTGCCACATAGGCAAAAACCGCGTAAACAAACGCGACAGTAATCGAGCAGCCTACGGCCAGGCCATCCAGCCCGTCGGTCAAGTTGACAGCATTGGAAGCCCCCATGACGACCAGCATGAGAAAAGGCCAGATCACCCATCCCAAATCCCACAAGGTGCTCTCTTTGACAAACGGCACGACGACCCGGTAGAGGTTGCGGGACGTTTCCGGCTCCCAAGCCAAAGCCAAGCCCACTACGACCGCTACGAACCCCTGCGCCAGAAGTTTCACACGACCCGGGATCCCCCGGGCCGCCTTCTGGCGGATTTTGGCCAAGTCATCGGCCATACCAACCAGTCCCAGGGAAAGAAGCCCAAAGAGCGATAGCAACACGTACCGGTTGGTCGGAATCCCCCAAAGAAGAGAGCTCGCCGTAACAGAGGCTAGAATGAGAACCCCGCCCATTGTCGGTGTGCCCTTTTTTTGACTATGGAGTTCTGCCAACCGGTGAACCTCTTCCTTTCCCCGCAAGGGCTGACCTGCTTTCAAGCGCCGCAAGATCCGGATGCACCACGGTCCGAAGATCCAGCAGAAGGCAAGCGAGGTGATCGCGGCGGCCGTGGCCCGGAAGCTGATGTACCGGAATACGTTCAACGGCCCAAACGAGTGACTCCAGTAATGAAGGTAGTAAAGCATGGGAAACACACCTAACCTGCCGCCGAACCGTCCAGGCCCTCCACAACCCTTTCCAGACCCACCGCCCGCGATCCTTTCACCAAAAGAAGGTCGCCCGGGCGAAAAAGCTCCCGGACCTGCTCCAAGGCCTCCTGCGCTCCCGGAACAACAAAAAGGCGATCTTCGGGAAAATGGACCTCCCTTGCCCCTTGGGCGAGTGTCTCGCCGTGCTCCCCTACAAACACCACCCAGTCAAGCCCAAGCCTGCCCACCTGTTTGCCCAATTCCCTATGGAAACCCGCCGCCCACTCTCCCAATTCCCCCATCGTACCGAGGACAGCTCCCCTACGCCCACCCAGCTGGAGTCGCGCCAGTGCCTCCAAAGCAGCCTCCACCGACTGGGGATTGGCATTGTAAGAATCATCCAAGACCCATCCCCCAGCGCTGGGTTTAAGCTCCATTCTTCCCGCAGAGGGGCGAAAACGCTCCAGTCCCTGCGCAATCTCCGAAAGGGAAAGCCCCGCTATCCCACCGAGGGCCGCCGCCAAAAGAACATTAACTCCCAAGGCCCCACCCCAAAACGGTAGGAAAACCTCAACTTTTCCTACCCCATGCCAGGAAAGCCAGTACCGGCTTCCCTCCTTCCCAGGTTCCCAACCTTCCAAAACCCACACCGCATCCTCTCCTCCTCCCACCCACATCATCCGCGCCTTGGAACGCCAGGCAAAGCGGCGTAGCCACACGTCTTGCCCGTTGGCTACAGCCCATCCATCGGAAGGAAGAGAGGCCCACAGATCGGTCTTTTCCCTGGCAATCGCTTCCAGGCTTCCGAAAAACTCTATGTGCGCGGGACCAATCCCCGTAATCACGCCAAACTGGGGTCGAACCAGCTCCGCCAGAAAAGCAATCTCACCCGGGTGGTTCGTTCCCAACTCGACCACGGCAAATTCCTCGTCCGGAGCAACCTGTAATACGGTTAAGGGAACCCCAATATGGTTATTTTGATTTCCCTGGGTCGCCGCAACGCGGAATCGTGCGCCAAGAACCGAGCGAATGAGCTCCTTGGTCGTGGTTTTCCCACTACTTCCCGTGACGGCGATCCACCGAGCCCGATGCCCAGCCCGATAGGCACAAGCCGCTGCCTGCAAGGCTTGGAGGGTATCCGAAACCCGGATAACGGAAACGTTTTCCGAATCGATCTGCCAACCCGTTTCCACGACCACCACCGAGGCCCCCTTTTGGATCGCTTGCAGAATAAACTGATGCCCATCCCATCGCCTTCCTTTGAGAGCGACAAAAGCATCTCCCGGAAGAGCCGTCCGAGAATCGGTGTGTACCCGTACAATCTCCCGATCCTCGCGACCGCAAAGCTCTCCCCCCATCCATTGGGCCAGATCTTTTGCCGTTGCCAGTGCCATAGGAACTTCCCCGAGCCCTCTCTTTTTTATCTTGATTCTCTTGATAAAAGCCACCGGACCACTTCCCGATCGTCGAAAGGAAGGAACTGGCCCGCGATTTCCTGCGTCCGTTCATGTCCTTTCCCTGCCACGCACACGATGTCCCCCTCCCGCGCGTCAGCGATCGCAAGACCAATGGCCTCTTTCCGATCCGCAATCCAATGGACTTTCTTGCCGGCGTGCGGGGGAACCCCTTGCTGCATATCTGCAAAAATCTTTTCCAAGGGTTCATCTCTGGGATTATCGGCCGTAAAGTAGACCCGATCCGAACCTTCCACGGCCACCTGCGCCATCCTCGGTCGCTTGGTGCGATCCCGGTTTCCCCCGCATCCAACCACAAGCGAAAGCTTCCGAGGACCCAGGGCACGCAGGGTCTGCAAAAGATAGCGCAGTCCTTCCTCGGTATGCGCGTAATCCACAACGACCGTAAAACCCCGGCGGGAAGAAAACCTCTCCATCCGTCCCGGCACCTGCGGCAATCCCTCCCACAGGGTAGTCAGCTCCTTCCAGGAAATCCCCAGTGCCCAAGCCGCTGCAAGCGCGCAGAGAAAATTCCGCACGTTATGCTCCCCCAAATGGGGCAAGCGCACCTTCTGACGCGGGTACTTCCGCCACCGCACCCAAAACTCCGTCCCGGAAAGGGAAAGCTTGACCTGGGAAGCCTCGAGATCCAAGGCCTCCTTGCCCTGGATCCCGCACCGGATAAGCCGCACATGAGGAGGCAAAAACTTCGGGATCCGCCTGCCATACGGGTCATCCCAGTTGACCACAAAATAGCTTGAGGGTCGTTTCAGAAGCCGGAGCAACAAGCATTTGTCCAAAAAGTACTCCTCCATCGACGCGTGAAAATCCAGGTGCTCAGGGGAGAGATTGGTAAAAATCCCAACATCAAACCGGATCCCGTCGGCCCGGCCCTGGGCCAGCGAATGAGAGGAAAGTTCGACGACCGCATGGGTAGACCCCGAATCCCTCATCCGGGCAAGAAAATGCTGAAGCTCTAGTCCCTCCGGTGTCGTCCGGGTGGCTACCAGCTGCAAACCCGCAACGCGGTATTCCACTGTGCCCAGTAACCCGGTCCGAAATCCGGACATTTCCAGGAACGAATGGAGAAAATAGCACGTCGTCGTTTTCCCATTGGTCCCCGTCACACCTGCCACTTTCAGGCTTCGGCTCGGATGGTGATACCAGGCACCAGCCATGACCGAAAGAGCACTGCGAGTCGAGGGAACGTGCACGAAGGGAACCCCCGGATGGAGCCGGAGCCCCTCCGGTAAGATTTCACCCACAACCCCGCTAGCTCCCTTTTCATACGCCCTGTCCGCAAAGGAATGCCCATCGAAACGGGAACCCTTCCAAGCAAAGAAAAGATTGCCCGGTTCAAGATCCCGCGAGTCATAAGAGAGCCCCGTGACCTCCCCTCCCGTGGGTCCCAGCACATGATAGGCTTCCAAAGCCCGTATGAGCTGTCGCAGTTTCATGGTGTTGCCTCCCCCGCTAGCTTCGCTGGAAGGCTTTTGGGAACAATATTGAGAATCGCCGCAATCTGGCCTGCCATCTCGCTAAAAGCCGGCGCCGCCACTGCCCCCCCGTAGTAGTCCTCCCCATGGGGTTCGTCCACCATGACCAAAAGGAGAACTTCTGGATCCTCCTCCGGGAAATACCCAATAAAACTGGAAAGATAGCGACCGTGCGCATAACTTCCCCGGATGACTTTCTGTGCCGTCCCGGTTTTACCGGCAACCGTAAAACCCGGCACACTGGCCTTAACCCCGGTACCCCCCGGCTCCACAACTCCCTTGAGAGCTAAAGAAGCAAGCCGTGCCGCGCGCTTCGAAACAACCCGGCGAAGCGGCTGCGGCCGGAACGTCGCCACGGTCTCTCCTTGCGGGCTGCGAAGCTCCTTAAGGAGGTAGGGACGCAAAAGCCACCCTCCATTGGCCACAGCCGCCGCCGCGACCGCCATCTGGATGGGCGTAACGGCAATCCCCTGGCCCATCGCCACCCGGGTCACCGTAAGCTTCGACCACTCCTCCAGCGGCCGGACAATCCCGGCCGACTCCCCTTGCCCTTGGAGAAGCCCTGTGGGTTCGCCGAAACCAAAAAGCCGGACATAGCGATAGAGCCGGTTCTCCCCGAGGGCCAGCCCCACCTTGGCAAATCCAATGTTACTGGATTTGGCCGTAACCTCCCGCAAGGTCAAAACACCGTACGGATGGACATCGTGAAGCCAGTAACCCCCGTAGAAAAACTGGCCGTTCTCGCAGTCAAGGGTAGAATCCAGCGAAAAGAGCCCTTCGTTTAACGCGGCGGATAACGTCACGAGTTTAAAAATCGATCCCGGTTCAAAAGTATCCGTAAGACAACGGTTCCGAAGAGAGGCCGCATCGATCGACCCCCTCCGCGAGGGATCAAACGAAGGACGATTGGCCAACCCCAAGACCTCCCCGGTCTTGGGTCGCAAGGCAATGGCAAAACAGCCGTTGGGATGATACTTTCCCTCGAGCCCCTTAAGACCTTCCTCCAGTACCCGCTGCACACCCGCATCCAGCGTAAGGACCACCGTCGACCCATCGACCGGGGGAACATCCTTCGCTCGAAAGGCCGCAATTTCGCGACCGCGAACATCGCGCTCGAACCATTTTTCGCCGGGCTTACCTGCAAGCCAGTTCTCCCATGCCTTTTCGACACCAAGAACTCCCCGGCCCGTTTCATCCACCATTCCCACGACATGGCACGCAAGCGATCCATTGGGATAGAGTCTTTTGTACCGCTCTTCCACAATGAGGAAAGGGGCCACCGCTTTGCCCTCCTTTTGCCATTTCCGCAACCACTCCTTTTGGAGAGCCTCTAGCTGCGCCACTTTCTCTTCCGAAAGATCCTTCGATAAAAGCGCATACCGATCGGACGGATTCACCGTCCGGACCAAAACTTCTGGCGGCTTGCCGGCAATGCGCGCTAAAGCCGGGAGGAGTAGCCCAGGTTCGAAAACATGCTGCATATCGAGGTGGACCTCGTAGGTGGGACGACTTTGGGCCAGTACTTGGAAGTTCCGGTCCAAAATGACGCCCCGCCGCGGTTCCAGCCAGAGCCTTACGTTATGATTCTCCATCGCTAGCCGGGCGTACTTTTCATGTTCCCAGAGCTGGAGTTGAACCAGGCGCAGAGAAATCGCCGTAAGCCCTAGGACTAAAAGCGCAACAATGATCAGCGCCCTTTGTCTCACCTCGCCGGGTGTGAGCGCACCGGCTCCGCGCGCCGGGACTTGGGAGCTTCCTGGACCCGATCCATCGCGATCACTTCGAGCTCGCCCAAAGGCACCAACCCCAGATGCCATTCGCGCACCTTGCGCTCGAGTTCGGAAGATGCCAGAAGGACACCAATATTGGCCTCCCATCGGGCGTTGCGCCGGTTCCATCCTTCCAACTCCTTTTCCAAAGCGCCGATCTCTCCCGAGAGGCGCAAAATCTCGTTTTTCAGCCACACATAGTTAAGCCCTAGCGCCGAAAGAACCCCAAAGGCAACCACCCACTGGATCACCGTTGCCCATCGAAGTCCATATTCCCCCTTGGCTCGATTTTTCCCCATCAAGGATTAGCCTCGTTTCCATCCGATCCTCAGCCGGGCACTTCGTGCTCGCGGATTGGAAGCCACCTCCTCCGGCGTGGGCAGGTATCGGTGCACCCGTTCAAACCAGCCAACCTTTCGACCGGGATCCCGCGGCAAGCCCTCCCCAAGATCCCCTTCCCCACGAAAAAACCCTTTGACTATGCGATCCTCCAGGGAGTGAAAAGCCACCACGGCAAGCCTGCCTCCCGGTCGCAGCACATCCCTGGCCTCCCGAAGCGCTACCGGCAAATAGTCCAGTTCCCGGTTGACCGCCAACCGCAGCGCAAGAAACGGCCGCGTCGCCGGGTGGATCCGGGATCCCCGCCGCCATCCCAGGGTTTTTTCCGCGATCCGAGCCAGATCCGTGGTCGTTTGTAACCTTCCCCGCTCGCGCGCCATGACAACCGCACGAGCAAGTTTGCGACTTTCCCGTAAATCCAAGACTCGATGAAAAAGGACCGTTATATCCTCCAAGCTTGCGCCATAGAGAAGATCCCGGGCCGAGAGAGGCAACCGCCGGTCCATCCGCATATCCAGCGGGCCTACGGTGCGAAAACTAAAGCCGCGGGTAGGATCCGACAACTGCAGGCCGGAAACCCCCAGATCCAGCACAACCCCATCCACCCAGGCAAACCCCATCTTTCGGCATAGCTCTCCCAACCGGGCAAAGTTTTCTCGAAAGAACCGAAACTTTTCCGGAAATTTCTCCTCAAGTTCACGAGCAAATCCTTCCGCAAGCTCGTCCCAATCCAAGGCCAAGACCTGGCATTGTCGGGCTAAAAGTGCGCGGCTATACCCTCCTGAACCAAACGTCGCATCAACCCAGACTTCTTCGGGCTTGGGCTCAGCAGCTTCGAGAAACCGCTCCAAAAGGACCGGTCGATGAACGACCTCCTCCCCCAGGTCCAAGCTCGGCCTGCGGAGCTGGCTTTTCCTCGTTACAGCCGTAAGAGCCATCCCTCGATCACCTCCTCTAGTTGGAGGGGCCGCGGCGCTGCCGCCTTCCAACGATCCGGAGCCCAGATTTGAAAGTGGTCCAAGCATCCGACCAGAATGGCTTCCTTTTTTAATTGCGCATGCGTGCGAAGACGCTCCTTAACCGTGATCCGGCCTTGCTGGTCCCAGCTAGCCGCCTGGGCCATCTGAGCCAGCGCTTCCAGGCGCAACCGTTGGGGATCATCCAGAGAAAAACTGGCAATGGCCTCCTGAAGACGACCCAGCCAGGACTCCGGATAGACCTTGAGACACAGTTTTTTGGAGGGAAAAATGAAAAGCCTTGATTCATAAGCTTCCGTTCGCCAGTCGGCGGGAATCGTAATCCTGCCCTTTTCGTCAAAGCTATGTTCAAAGACATCCGTGTAGCTGGCCCGAACCGGGCGATAATCCGTCCTCCCAGAGCCCCCCTTCTGGGCCACCTGGCTCCATTTTTCTCCAATGTCTCCCACTTTGCCCCATTTGCCTCCACGACCAGGGGATTGTCAAACTTTTTTTTGGAAAAAAACGAAAAGTAAGGATCTTTTTTTATTCTAGCAATGGCCGGCCTCCGCCTTGACCACCCATCCAGGACCGCCTGCCCCGCGCACACAACGTCACTCGGATATCCTGTGACAACGAGCCTTTTCTGTCCCTTTGTATTGTCTCGCTCTTGACAACCCTTACCTCACACCTTCTAGCGAAAGAGCCTCCCTTAGGTCCAAGCGCTCCTCGTAAAGCGCACGCCCAACGACCACCCCGTAAAGCCCCCCAACCCTTGCCAGTTTCCGGAGGTCCTCAAGTCCCCCGATTCCTCCGGAAGCCATCCACAGCCCCCCCACCGAACCAACGAGCTTCTCGATCCCCTCCATATCTGGCCCGCCAAGCGTTCCGTCGACCGAGGTGTCCGTATAAAGAAAGCGCTCGATCCCTGCTGCACGAAGCTCCAAGGCAAGCCCCATCACTGTCCGCTGGGATCGTTGCACCCAGCCCCGAGTCACCACACGCTCCTTGCGAGCATCCAGTGCCACACCGATTCGATCGCTACCAAACCTTCGCACAATCTGGGCCGCCAAGGACGGATTTTCCGCCGCTACCGTTCCCAAAAGAATCCACCGGGCTCCTGACTCCAACGCTTGTTCCACGGCCCACTCGCTCCGTATCCCTCCTCCGAGCTGGAGGGCAAGCCCCGTAGACTCCACGATCCTGCGAACCCAGTGAAGCTGTCGTGGCTCTCCCTCAAACGCACCATCCAGGTCCACCACATGGAGCCGTCGTGCCCCTGCTTCCTTCCACTTTTGGGCCACCGCAACCGGGTCTTTCCCATAGACCCACAGCTTGTCCTTGCGGCCCTGCAAAAGCCGCACTACCTGGCCCTGGTAAAGATCCAACGCAGCAAAGAGTTTGATCGCAATCCCTCCTCCCTACGCACACTCGATCGAGCGGACGAAGGCCCGTAAGAGCCCCAAACCCACCCGCTGGCTTTTTTCCGGATGAAACTGTGTAGCCACCAGCCTGCCCCGGCCAATGGAACTCGCAAAACGGACCCCATACTGCGTCCAGCTTAACACAAGCTCCCGATCACGGGGCTCCGGGTAAAAGCTGTGCACAAAATACACAAACTCCCCGCTGGGCAGGGCAAAACTCCACGGGTTGGTCCGGACCACCTCAATCCGGTTCCAACCCATGTGAGGCACCTTGAGAGTCCCGGCCGGCAAGCGTCGTACCATCCCGGCAAAAATCCCCAAACCGGGGCACCCTGGCGCTTCCTCGCTCCCTTCAAAAAGCACCTGGTAACCCAGGCAAATACCAAGAAAAGGTTTCCCCTCGCCGATCCACTGGCGGATAGGCTCCCAAAGCTTGCGGTTCTGTAATTGCCGTACACAATCGCCAAACGCTCCCACCCCAGGCAGTACGAGCGCCTGAAGCCCAGGAAGGTCACCCGGTCCCGTCACAAGGATTGGACTAGCCCCGGTGACCCGCAGCGCGTTGGCCACGCTGCGGAGGTTCCCCATGGAATAGTCGACGAGCCCAATGCGAAGACCCAAACCAAAACGTCCCTGAAAGTCACCGGTTGGAAACCCTTTCTTTGGCTCTTGCCGGAGAAGTCCCGAAGAAGGGTGATCTTCTTGATTACGTCCACGATTTTTTTCTTGCATAGAAGCGTTCTGACGTCCTTGGATCAGTGATTTTTAGGGTTGGAGTAGCTTTGGTCCCTTGTAGGATCCAAAGTAAAAGAAAAAAGGAAAACGTTCTAAGAAAAAGCATCCACTCCAGGCCAAAGTAGCAAGCATGACCGCGGATCGAAGGAAAGTCCCCTTTGTAAAATTGACCGGGGCCGGCAACGATTTCATTCTCATTGATAATCGCTCCCATCGCCTAAGTCTAGCTCCCCAAACGATCGCTTGGCTTTGCGACCGCCATTTTGGTGTCGGAGCCGACGGGGTCCTTTTGGTCGAGCAAGGCGACCAACCCGGCCGAACCCTCATGCGGTATTTTAACTGCGATGGGACAGAAGCCGAAAGTTGCGGCAACGGAGCCCGATGTTTTGCGCGTTTCCTTGCCCATCAAGGCTTTGGAAACTCGCTTTGCTTTGACACCAAGGCCGGCCCGATCGAAGCCACCGTGGATGCCGAAGGGGTATCGGTGAAGCTTCCTGCCCCCCAAGAGGTGGAACTGCATCGCTTCATCTCGACCGCTCACGGCCCGCTCGAAGTTCATTTTGTCAAGACCGGAGTCCCGCATCTTGTAGTCTTTGTGCGCGATCTTGAGTCGGTCCCCATTCGAGAACGAGGCGCCGAACTGCGCCATCATCCCGCCTGGTCACCTGCGGGAGCCAATGTGAATTTTGTCCAAGTAACCGGGTCCTCCTCCATTGGCGTTCGGACGTACGAGCGTGGGGTTGAAGACGAAACCCTGGCCTGCGGGACAGGGGTTGCCGCGTCGGCCCTCGTCGCGTATCTCGTCAAGCAACTAGCTCCTCCGATCGAAGTGACCGTCAAAAGCCGTTCGATTCTCCGGGTCGAGTTTGCTCCCGGAGAACCCCTTCCTGGCCAGGTGGTCCTCCGCGGTCCTGCCGAGGTCGTCTTTTCGGGTGAAGTCGAGTTACGTGATCCCACCCTTTGATTGTTTATGCTTCACGGCGTTTTTACTGCCTTAGTGACTCCTTTTCGCGACGGTTGCATCGACAGCAAGGCGCTTTTGGCCTTGGTCGAACGCCAGGTTCAGGCCGGAGTCGAAGGAATGGTCCCCGTGGGAACCACGGGGGAATCGGCCACCTTAAGCCACCACGAGCATATTCAAGTGATTGAAATGGTGGTCCAGCAAGCGGCAGGGCGCACCCGTGTCATTGCGGGAACCGGGAGCAACAGCACACGCGAAGCCATCGAACTCACCCAGGCTGCGGAAAAGGCAGGAGCCGATGGAGTACTGGTCGTTTCCCCATACTACAACCGCCCAACACAAGCAGGTCTGATCGCCCATTTTGAAGCGGTCTGCCAATCGACCCCGCTTCCTGTGGTTCTTTACAATATTCCGAGTCGGTGCGGAGTGGATCTTTTGCCGGAAACTGTGGCCGAGATTGCGCAGCGCTGTCCGAATGCCGTCGCCATTAAGGAAGCCAGCGGCTCAGTGGATCGGGTGAGCCGGCTCAAACAATGTTTACCGGAAGAGTTTGCCATCCTAAGCGGGGACGATAGCCTAACCCTTCCCCTTTTGAGCCTGGGAGCCACCGGGGTCATAAGCGTGGCGTCCAACCTTGTACCCCGCGAGGTAGGAAGCCTGGTGCGAAGCTTTTGTGCTGGGAACCCTTCCGAAGCCCTCCAATGGCATCGAAAGCTTTACCCGCTTTTTCGGGATCTGTTTCTTGAGACCAATCCTGTTCCGGTCAAACAAGCCCTTGCCTTTCTGGGATGGATGAGCGCAGAAGTTCGTCTCCCCCTTGTCCCGATGGAGCCCGCCAATTGGAGGCGGCTTGAACAGACACTGCGCTCCCTGGGGCTTGTCCCATCATGAACTCCCCGATCCAGCTGGGTGTCTTTGGAGCCAAGGGAAAAATGGGACAGGAAATTGTCCGCCTGGCGTCCTCTGATCCTCGCTTTACCGTTGTGGCTCAGCTCGATCGAGGTGACGATCCCCTCCGAGGTTTTGTCTCCTGCGACGTGATCATCGATTTTAGCCACCCTTCGGCTACTGCCAGCCTCGTGGAAGCCTGTGTTGCCCTGGACAAAGCCCTTGTCAGTGGCACCACGGGGCACACAAGCGAGGAGAAAGCAACAATACGGGACGCTGCCCAAAAGATTCCCATCCTCCATGCTCCCAACTTTTCCCTGGGCGTAATGGTACTGGGGCGACTCGTGCAGGAGGCCGCCCGCTGGCTCTTAGGGGAAGGCTACGAAGTAGAGATTGTGGAACTGCACCACCGCAACAAGCTCGATGCTCCAAGCGGGACCGCCTGCCGTTTAGCCGAAATGATTGGCCAATCGATGCAAAGGCAGTGGCAGGAAATGGCCCGGTTCGGTCGAGCGGGACAAACCGGTCCTCGCTCCAAGGAGGAGCTAGGAATGCACTCGCTGCGCGGGGGAGATGTCATCGGCGAACATACGGTCCTTTTTCTTACCGAAGGAGAAAGACTGGAGCTTTCCCACAAAGCCTGGAGCCGGGCCGCCTTCGCTTCCGGAGCTCTCAAAGGAGCTTTATGGATCCGCAACCGCCCTGCCGGTCTTTACTCCATCGAGGATATGCTGGGTAGCCAGCCGAAGAGCTCTTTCTAGCTAAAGGAGAAAGCCATCCACGCGCTTCAGGCCCGGACAAGAGGGCCGGAAAAAAACGAAATCTCGGTCGCGTCCCTGCACAGGATGGGATTATCTTTTGACCATGGCAAAAAAAATTTTTGTGGGTGTTGCCTGGCCGTACGCTAACGGCCCTCTCCATGCCGGACACCTGGCCGGGGTTTACCTTCCAGCCGACATCTTTTGCCGATACCACCGGATCCAAGGGAATCCCATCCTTATGGTGAGCGGCAGCGATGCCCACGGCACGCCGATCACCGTCCGCGCAGAAAAGGAAGGAGTCTCCCCTGCAGACATTGCGGAGCGTTTCCATAGGGAATTCCAGGGATATTGGGCCTCGCTTGGCATTTCCTTCGATCACTACACAACCACACGCTCCCTAACCCATCAAAAGACGGTGGGAGAGATTTTTTCCACCCTGCTGGACAAAGGCTATCTTTTCCAAAAAGAGGTCGAGGCTTACTACGACCCCATAAAAAAACGTTTTTTACCGGATCGCTACATCGAAGGGACCTGTCCCCGCTGCGGGTATGAACGAGCCAGAGGAGACCAGTGCGAGGGTTGCGGGACGTTGTTGGAGCCTTCTCAGCTTCTCTTTCCCCGAAGCCTCCTGTCTGGAGAGCCTCCCGTTCTGAGAACCACCATCCACTTCTTTTTCGACCTACCGGCCTTCCAAGATCGCTTGGTTGCCTGGGTCAAAGAAAATCATCACTGGCGATCCAACGTATACCGGTTCACGTTAAGCTTCCTGGCCCAAGGTCTCCAGCCCCGCGCGATCACCCGGGATCTCGAATGGGGTATCCCCGTACCCTATCCCGGTTACGAGCAGAAAAGGATTTACGTCTGGTTCGAAGCCGTCATTGGCTATCTTTCCGCGACGATCGAGTACGCCCAAAAGCAAGGCAACCCAGACGGATGGAAAGAGTGGTGGCAAGATCCAGAGGTCCGTTCGTATTACTTCATCGGGAAGGATAATATTCCCTTTCACACGATTATCTGGCCCGCCATCCTTCTCGGCGTAGGAGCACTCAATCTCCCCTACGACGTGCCGGCCAGCGAATATCTGGTTTTCGGGGGAGCCAAAGCCTCCAAAAGCCAGGGGATTGGCGTGACCCTTCCGGACCTGCTGCGCCACTTTACACCCGACGAAATTCGCTACGGGCTGGCAGCGGTGCTACCCGAAAGTTCCGACACCAATTTTGAGCTCGATGAATTTCTCCGGCGTCACAATGAGGAACTGGTGGGAATATACGGAAACCTCATTCATCGAACGATCACCTTTGCCCACAATTACTTAGGGGGACAAGTTCCTTCCTTTCCCGGTCTGGACGCGGGGATAAGCGAAGCCATTGAAAAGGCGTTCCAAGAAGAAAGTTGTTGCTTGGAAGCGGTGCGCCTTCGGGATGGCCTTCGAGTGGCCCTGGGACTGGCTCGCCTGGGAAACCGTTACTTTGAGGAAAAAGCTCCCTGGAAAAGCGCCCGAGAAAATCCACCGGCCATGAAGGCGGCACTCGGGAATCTCTTGAATCTTCTCCAGGCCCTCAAAATCCTGTGGTACCCCTTTTTGCCCCACGCTTCCCAGCGCCTTCATGAACTTTTGGGAGCAAGCGGAAAGGTCGAGGAAACCGGATGGGCTTTCCGGCCCTTGGAGCCGCACACCCCGCTTGGCAAACCTTTGCTGCCCTTTCGCAAGCTTGAGGCAACCCAACTCGGCTAGGGAGGCCTTTGCCCGGTCGTTGCCTCGAAAAAGAATCGCTCATAAGCTTGCGAGCCAAGGCCCATCCCTTCTCCCCGTCGCCCGGGCGAGGCCGAGGGCCCCTAAGACTTTGGGAGTGCATGACAGGGGGCCCACCGAAATCGTCCCATCAGCTGCCGCAAGAGCCAAAATGGCATTGAGACGGAGTGGGTGTTATATCAGCGCAAAAGATACGAAAGACTGAAGAGGCACCTTTCTTTCCCCTTCTGCGCCCATCGGCAAATAGCGACATCTCCCGAAGGGTATTGCGCCTGGGCAGCTCGACTAGGGCGATACCCCGCCGGTAATATAAGCCCCCCAATTTCCTCGTGGGGAAAGGGTGTCACGAAAGAGAACTCCCTGGCCAGGCCTTTTGACCCAAGGGAAACTCGGGCGCCGGTTCCCACCCAAGATTCACCACGCAAAAAACCTCGTCCCTCCTTACCCTGCAAATACAAAAAAGCTTCTGGACGGTTCTCGTGACGTCCGGCGCCAACCACGATTCCAAGCCAAACCCTTCTCCCCTTCCAAAATCGATTGAAGCTCCTGTTCTCTTTGCTGGGCCTTTTCTACAAGTTCCCGTTTCAAGTTGTCCCACAACTCTTGGATTTGTTTTTGCGTGGACTCCTCCAATGCTTTCTTCTGGTTCTCGTATTCACTTTCCAATTGACTCCGGTATTGCTCCACAGCCTGGTTTATTTGGGCCAAGGCTTCTGCCCGAGCTCTGCGCCGTGCGGCGTAAGCCGCCCGCCTGCGTTCGTACACTTCATGCTCGTGAGATTTTCCCACGATTAACCCGCCGAGCAATCCTCCTAGCGCTCCCACTCCAGCACCAATTCCCGCCCCTTCCCCTCCTCCAGCAATGCCACCGAAAAGCGCCCCAGCAGCTGCACCGGAAAGTGCTCCAAGACCCGCAGCCGTCGGGGTCCCGGTTCCCGATTTCAAGAGCTCGCGGTTGGGTCGTGGGGCCGATCCGACCTGCGGGACTTGCGCCAAAAGTTTTTGCCGGTACTCGGAAAGCTGTCTTTCCATTTGGGCTCGACCCGACTCGAGCTGTTGTTGAAGCTCTTGCTCGCGCTGGTGGCTGGTTTGCTCGATAGCGCTGACACGATCGCGAAATTGCCGCCAACTGGTTTCTTGTTCGTTCAAGCACTCATCGATTTCCGAAGCGGACCGGATGACACAAGCTCGGGAACTCTGGGCTGCGATCGCATCCCACCGAACTCCGCGCTCCAGCGGAATCGGATCAGCCGAAAGAATCTTCCAAATCCCACCTTCCTTGACCGCCCGGCGGACCACCCAGGGAAACACCAGCTCCTTTCCTCCCTCCACAAGGAGCGTCTTTTTATCTACAAAGTAGACCTTCCCCGGGGGGAGACCCCGCGCAAAAAGCACGTACCGAATCAGAGCTTGTTCGCGCACATCAGAGCGCGGGTCAGGAACGGCATCTCCAATCGGGACCAGATACTGCGGTTCTCCAACGCGAAGCCTCACCCGGTAAACGATTCGAACCCCCTCCCCATCGCGTGCCACTTGTACAGGCTCAACATCAACGAGCTCCACTCCTCGGCCGAGCCTCCGTTTCAAAGTAGCCCATGCGGTCTCCCTCGGTGGCACTAGCGTAAGACTCTCCCACCATCCTAGCTTTCCCGACGGAAGCTCCCCATAGGATCCCGACGCAAAGGACTCAACCCGATCCCTCCACCGCTCCCACTCCGCCTGAAGTTCCTGCCTGGAATATCGTTCTTCATCCGCTGTGGAACCCGATGACGAAAGAACCCATGGGAGTACCCAACGCACGGCACTCGCCCCGACCAGACCCAGGGCCCCAAGAGCCAAGATCCACACCGCCCAAAAAAGAAACGATCGGCCTGGTCGTTTGGTCCGGGCGCTTTCCGGAGGAGTTTTCTCCCTGCCCAGCGAGGGGGGAGGGGGCGGCGGAGGTG
>NZ_CAJNOB010000009.1 GCF_905250085.1 Candidatus Methylacidithermus pantelleriae | reverse complement strand
GAGGTCGAGCAGGCCTTTTGCGCATTAAAAAGTTACCTCGAGGTCCGGCCGGTCTACCATTGGCGGCCCGACCGTGTCCGCAACCACGTGAGGATCTGCTTTCTGGCCTATTGGATGACGGCTCGTTGGGCCGCCGAGTGGAGCAAGCTCGGTGTTGTTGAACACGTTCCTGCGCTCCTGCGCCGCTTCCAGGCAATCCGCCTCGGCGTTCTCTCCGTGGAAGGCAAGCCGATCGTTCGCCTTTTGAGCAAAATTCCTCGGGAACTGAATCGGCTCCTGGAAAAACTTCGTCTGCTCCCGCTCCTCTCCCAGCCTCCGGCCTGGGCAGCAATGTAGCCAGTAGCCGAAAGGCCTGTCATTCCGCATCAAGGATTTACGCCGCTACTCAATGGAAGTCAGGCTAACCGCCAGCTGGTGGTGAGCGATTTTCTAAGACTGGAAGTGCTACCTAAACCGACGTTTCATAAACGGACGCAAGAAGTTCAGTTTATGAATGCGGTGTTGGGAAACGCAGCGGAAAATGTGTCTTCCGATTCCAAGGTGACAGAGAAGGCGATAAAACTCGCTTCCGTCTATGACGTCGCACCGATGGATGCTCTCCATATTGGCGCCGCAATGACTGCCAAGGTTGACGAGTTTGTGACTCTGGAAAAGCCAACGAAACCGATATGCAAGGTCTCGGAAATCAAAGTAAGGTCCCTGCACACAGATATTGATGGATAATGACGATGGTCCGGACCACCATTGATCGGCTTATTATCAACTCGCCCTATGAAGAACCCAAGCGCCACTGGCGCTACGACCGGGAGACACGCACCTTCGAGTTGGTGGAAGGCTGCCGCCCGGCGGGCTATGCGGTGGCCACGCCGACTTCGAAGTCCTTCGACGACCCCGGCATCTTTGTCGAGGTCCCACTGGTCAATCAGATCCACCCGCGCGTCAAGGCCTGGTGCGAAGCGGGGCTCCCCAAGCGTTACCAATATCACCAAACGCCTGTTGGAATACTGGCACAGCCCAGAGAAGCCCAACACACCGCGCTTAAGATCGTGGACGCCCGCGGCATCGAGAGCCTGAAGGTGATTGGATTGGATGACTGATCAAACGATGGATTACATTTTGACGCAACATGCGAGGGATGTGCTTGCGAAGCGCCAGATCGAGATCCACTGGATGGAACAGGTGTTGACTGCGCCAGAAGTGATCGAGCCCGACCCGGTAGACCCGAATCTGGAACATCGGCTTGCGCGCGTTCCCCAGTTTGGGGATCGCGTGCTACGTGCCATCATCAGTAGCAAGCGAAAACCGCCTCTTGTGGTGACGGTACTCTTTGACCGAAGGAGGACCATACCATGAAACTAAAAATCGACCAACAAGCGGATGCACTGTATCTTGCGCTGAGCGAGGCGCCGGCAAGCCGATCCGAAGAAATCTCGCCAGGGATCGTCGTGGATTACGATGATCAGGACCGCGTGGTCGGGATCGAGATGCTGTATCTGTCTAAGCGGGCGCCAAAAGCCGATTTTCACCGCCTGCTGTTCGAAACCGTCCCGGAAATCGCTTAAGACAGTGAATGGCTTGATGATGGCCCGAACGACCATTGACCGCCTGATCATCAACTCGCCTTACGAGGAGCCAAAACTCCACTGGCGCCATAATCGGGAGACGTGGACCTTCGAGTTGGTCGAAGGTCGCTGGCCGGCGGGCTATGTGATAGCCACGCCGGGTTCGAAGTCCTTCGACGACCCCGGCATCTTTGTCGAAATTCCGCTGGTCAATGAGACCCGCCCGCGCGTCAAGGCCTGGCGCGAGGCGGGCTACCCGGGCGTCACCAGCATCACCAAACGCCTGTTGGAACACTGGCGCGATCCGGAGGAGTTCGATACGCGGCGCTGTTTCTTCTGCCAACTGGAGGCGGTGGAGACGCTCATCTGGCTCACCGAGGCGCCCGCCTCGGAGCGCGTTGGCATTGAGAAATACCCGGTGATGGCGGCGACTTTGTGCGGCAGTGCTGTAGGATGGCCACTGGTTCCGGTAAGACCCTCGTGATGGCGATGGTGATCGCCTGGCACGTCCTCAATAAGGTGGCTAACCCACAAGACCGCGCGCTTTTCCAAGAACGTGCTCGTCGTTGTGCCCGGACTGACGGTGAAGAAGCGCCTGGAAGTGCTCTATCCCTCGGCAGAGGGCGATTACTACGAAACCTTTAATATCGTGCCCTCGGCCCTGCTTGACAAGCTGCGCCAGGGGAAGGTTCTCGTGCGCAACTGGCACGCGCTGGCCTGGGAGAGCGAAGAGCAGCTCAAGAAGCGGAGAAGCGTGGACAAGCGCGACGTCAAGAGCGACGAGGCCTACACCCGCGAAGTCCTGGGCGAGATGGCTAATGCCCGCTACCTCCTGCTCATCAACGACGAAGCGCACCACGCCTGGCGGGTGAACTGGGAGGCGGAAGGCAAGTACCTTCACCAACGCGATCTCAAGGACAGCGCCGAGGAGGCCACGGTGTGGATCGGCGGGCTGCACCGGCTGCATCGCACCCGAGGCATTCTGCGCTGTTACGACTTCTCGGCCACGCCGTTTGCGCCCTCGGGCAAGAGGACCAGCGAGGAGGCCCTCTTCGGCTGGATCGTCAGCGACTTCGGCCTGAACGACGCCATTGAGTCGGGCTTGGTGAAGACCCCGCGTGTGGTGGTTCGCGACTACGCGGTACCTGACGTCAAGACGTACAAGTCACGTTTCTACCACATTTGTAACGACCCCGAGGTCAAGGACGACCTCAACCGCCGCGCCAACCCCGAGAAGCCGCTTCCCGACCTGGTACTGAACGCCTATTACCTGCTCGGCTACGACTGGCGGGAAACACGGAAGAAGTGGAAAGAGACGCAGTCTACGCCCCCGGTGATGATCACCGTGTGCAACCGCACCAAGACAGCGGCGCGGGTGAAACATGCCTTCGATTCTCGGCGCATCCACATTGATGAGCTGTGCGACCCGGAGCGCATCCTGCACATTGACTCGAAAGTGCTCGACGAGGCGGAGGCGCAGGAAGAGCCCGCCGGGCATGTTGAGGCGCCCGTCGAGAACGCGGATGGCGAGGAACAGGAAGACAACTGGCGGGTGGAACGCATGTTGACCAAGGCCGACCAGGCGGAACAGCTGCGCCAGAAGGTGGACACGGTGGGCAAGGCCGGGCAGCCCGGCGAGAAGATCCAGAATGTCATCTTTGTCGGCATGCTCTCCGAGGGATGGGACGCCAAGACGGTCACACATATCATGGGCCTGCGCGCCTTCACGTCGCAGCTTCTGTGCGAGCAAGTCGTAGGGAGGGGCCTGCGGCGCACTTCCTACGAGCTGAATCCGGCAACGGGGCTGCTCGATCCCGAGTACGTCAACGTCTTCGGTGTGCCGTTCACGTTCCTGCCGCACGAGGGCGGTGAGGACGGACCTCCGCCTCCCCCGACGCCGAAGACCGCGGTCGAGCCGGAGCCGGCCAAGGCCGAATTCGAGATCCGCTGGCCAAACGTCGTGCGCATTGACCGCGTCTTCCAGCCCACGCTGGTGCTGGACTGGGACAAGGCACAAACGCTTGCGCTGGACGCGGCCCAGACCGCTTAGGTTGCGGAACTCGCCCCGATCCTGGAAGGCAAGCCCGACGTCACCAAAATCAATCGGGTCGAGCTGGAACGGCTCGCACGTGAGTTTCGTACCCAGCGCATCATCTTCGAGACCGCGCGGGACGTGTTCGACCAGATGAAGCACACCTGGCAGGGCAGTCGAGAGGTCTTGCTGGCACAGTTGGTGCGAATCGTCGAGCAGTTCGTCCGCTCCGATCGCATCGCCATCTCGCCGCCGCTGTTTTACCAGGACGAGCTGCGCCGACGGCTGATCATCACGCTCAACATGTCGCGCGTGGTGCAGCATGTGTGGGAGGCGGTGCGACAGGAGAACACCGAGCGCCTGATGCCGGCGTTCGACCGTGACCACCCGATCCGCTCCACCGGAGACATGCGCACCTGGTACACAGGCAAGCCGTGCGAGCGGACCCGCAAGTCGCACATCAACGTTTGCGTCTATGACAGCACTGGGAAGCTTCGGACGCATTCGTGCTCGACAACAGCAATGCTGTGAGCGCCTGGGTCAAGAACGATCACCTGGGCTTCGAGGTGCTATACGTCTATCGAGGCGTGGTTCGGAAATATCGGCCAGATTTTCTGGTGCGTTTGAAGAATGGCGACATGCTCGTTGTGGAAACCAAGGGCGAGGACACGGAGCAGCGCAAAGTAAAGCGCCGCTATCTCGACGAATGGACGCAGGCCGTGAACGCGCACGGCGGGTTCGGCCAGTGGCGTCCGGCTGTCGTGAGGAACCCTGGAGAGATTTGCGACATTCCCCTTGGTGCTTCGCCCACCACATCGCCTTCGTAATCGCCGGCGAGGCCCACCGCAGCCAGCGCGACTTCATTGACGGCTTCGCCCGCCACATGCGCGATGCGCTGCCCAATGCCTCGTTCACCGGCTTCACGGGCACGCCGCTGGAGCACGAGGACAAGAACACCCGCGCGGTCTTCGGCGACTACATCAGCGTTTACGGCATCCAGCCCGCCGTCGACGACAAGGCCACCGTCCCCATCTACTGCGAGGGTCGCCTAACGATGGACGCTGACAAGCCGATGCGTGCCCATGGGCTCATGCAGGCCATCGCCCGGGTGAACCGGGTCTTCCGCGACAAGCCGGGGGGCTGGTGGTGGACTACCTGGGCCTCGCCCGCGAACTGAAGGCCGCGTTGGCGACCAACACCGAAAGCGGTGGCAGTGGCCGCACCGCCATCGACCAGGGCGAGGCCGTGGCGGTCATGCGGGAGAAGTACGAGATTTGCTGCGACCTCTTCTACCGTTTCGACTGGTCACGCTGGGCGACCGGCACGCCGCAGGAGCGCCCGGCGCTTCTGCCGCCCGCCCAGGAGCACATCTTGGCCCAGCCTGCCCGCCGCGACGAGCACCTGTCTGCGTGCGGGCACGCACAGGCAGGCGGCGCCGGCAGGGAGAACGGCAAGAACCGCATCGTCCGCGCGGTGCACGAGCTGTCGCAAGCCTTCGCGTTGGCGGCACCGCACGAGGAGGCCCTGGCGGTCCGCGACGACGTGGCCTTCTTCCAGGCGGTCCGGACGGGGCTCGCCAAGCGCGCACCCTGTGAGGCGCAGCCGAAGGCGGAACTTGAGCACGTGATCCGATAGATCATCTCCCACGCCGTCGCACCAGAGGGCGTGCTGAACATCTTCGCGGCAGCGAGGTTGGAGAAGACGGATATTTACATTCTTTCCGACAAGTTCCTCGCCGAAGTGCGTGGCATGTCATAGAAGAACCTCGCGGTCGAGCGACTGAGGAAGCTGCTCAAGGGGAAAATCGGCTGGCGACGCCCCAAGAACGTCATCCGGGCGCGCTCGTTCGCCGAGATGCTGGAGGAGACAATCCGTCGATATCAGAATCGCGCGATCGAGGAGCTGATCGCCTTCGCCAGGGAGATGCGCGAGGCGGACCTCCGGGGTGAGCGGCTCAGTCTTTGCGAAGGGGAGCCGGCGTTTTAGGACGCGCTCGAGACCAACGACAGCGCTGTCAATGTGATGGGTAACGAGACGCTCCGTGGGATCGTCGCCCAGCTGGTCGAGACGATCCGGCGCAACGTTGGCATCGACTGGACGGAGCGCAAGAACGTCTGGGCCTACTTCCGGCGGCTGCTCAAACGGGTGCTGAGGAAATACGGCTGTCTGCCCGGCAAGCAGGAGAGGGCATGCAGAGGGTACCCGAGGAGGCGGAGGTGCTGTCCGAGCGATAGATAGCCTAGCAGGCTGTGTGGAGATTCTCGGTAAGCTGCCATGAATTGGCTCGGGGGTGTTGAACCCCTTCGGCCATGGAGCCGTTTAAGCCATACGTGCCGAATCAGGACTGCCACGTGCCTTTTCCCTGGGGACTGGCTGTCCCCGGACCATTTGACCCACTTCATCGACGAGGTGGTCGACGGGCTTTGATCTGTGCGCCATCTTCCCCACCTATCAAGGCGGAAACCGGGGCCAGCCCCCTTAGCGTCGAGTGATGATGGTGAAGGTGTGGCTCTAACGCCTAGCCCCAGAACATCCGCTTTTCCCGCCGGTTGGAGCGGGCCCTGCACGAGGACATCGCCTTGCGGGATGCTGTCGCACAGTTATCCGTCGGACCACGGGACGCTTTCGGCATTGCGCCGGCCAGAGCTCGAGGCCCGGGAGAGAGCTATTCATCCGGACGTTCCAGCTGGGCCAGGTGGCGCTGGACGGCACCAAGATCAAGGCGTAGGCCTCCAAGCATGGCGGCCATGAGCTACGCCTGGATGCAACAGGAAAAGCAGCGGCTGCGGGAAGAGATTGCGCGTTAGTTCGCTCGGGTGGAGGCGAAAGATCGGGAAAAGGACCGGCTCTTTCGGGGAGACCGGCGGGGCGATGAGTTGTGGGAGAGTGTGCGGACGGTTGAGAAGCGCCGGGCAGAGGCGGAAAAGGGCGGCCGGACGTACCGGCTTCGAAAGGATCCCAAGCAAACCAAGGCCTCGCCAAAGGCACAGCGGAACTTGACCGACCCGGACTCCCGGATCATGACGGAGGCCGAGGGGGGCCTTTCGGGGTATAACGTCCAGGCGGTGGTCGATGCCGAGACGCAGATCATCGGGGCGGCGGACCTCATCAACCACGCGGCCGATACTCCGCAGCTATTGGCCATGGTCGACGAAGTCGAAGCGAACATGGGTCGACAGTCTGAGGCATTGCTGGCCGATGCCGGGTACTTCGACACGGTGCCCATTGAAGCGCTGCAAGCTTGCGGGATTCGGGTCTTGATTCCGCCGGACAAGATGGCTCACCGCCTGCATCGTACTGGGTCCACCTCTTGCGGCTTGCCCTCCCGAGGGCGTCGTGCTGCGGGAGCGGATCCGACGCCTCTTGCGGTCGCCGGAGGTGCTCGAACGGTACCGCCAGCGGGAACCGTCGCTGGAGCCAGTATTCGAGCTAGTCAATGAGGTGCCGAGGTCTTCGGCATTTTTGTTGCAGGGCCTGGAGTGGGTCTGAGCCCTTTGGCGGTTTCGACTGTGCGGTGCACAACCTCAACCTCTTGAAGCTCTATCGGGCCAGAGTGCGGTTCAGACGCACCGCTCCGACGTCCGAGATGAGTCCCCAGCGGGTCCAGGAAAGGGAATGGGCTTTCCTTAGGAGCGGCGTAACTCCGCATGTGGCAGCCTCATCCGCACCATGAGCCACTGCTCTCCCTCGCTGTCTTCAGGTAGCCGGGCGAAAACCTACAAAGACTGCTAGCGGGCTCGTCGGCCTAGGTGTTCAAATGATGCCGGGAATCCTTAACGGACAGGTAGGGGACCATGCCAGTAAGGAGATCAAATGCAGAACATCATTGCTCCAAGCCCAAAGCTCCTGTAGGGATTTGTGTGGATTTGGGGAAGCGGCTCAATGGCCAGGGGCATTGGCTTGATCATTGGGAGACCGAAGTTTTGTCGGTAGCTCGTAGTAAAGAACTCCAATTCCTCGTCGGAGTGTGTCACCGGAACTACGAAGCGAGCCAGTCGACAGGAGGGTGACAAGCGCAGAAGAGGCTTCGCCAAGAAGCGTCTCAACCCGCGTGTCGGAGGAGCGACAAATAACGACTGGCCTAGAAAGTATGCGGTCCAAGAAAAACGCTTCTTTTCGGTTTGTGCAAAGATACGATGTATTTGGGACTACCAAAAGCGTTTCTGAGCGAAGGGATTTGTGAGGACAAAGGATTCAAGCGGGAAGCTTTATGGGAGATGCCAAATAAGCGAGCATGAGGAAAAACACACTGGGGAAGATCGGACAGCGAGCGGCCTTGAATTGCGATCTTTGGTTTTCTCTCTTTTTTCTCCTCTTAAATTTAAAAAGCCAAGCTTTTGCGATGGATTTCTAGGATCGATCGCTCTTCGTGGCGTTCGTGCAAACTCTAGCCAGTAGAAAGCTTGTGAATACCCTGGCGATTACCCTCCCGGCTTCGGTTCCATGGCTCCTGGTGGCGATAGCACTCGGGATTTCGTTTGCTTTGGCCTTAGCTTGGGTTTGGCTTGTGACGCACTGGCGGGTTTCGACAAGAGAAGGTCTTCTTCAGCAAATCCTTAGCGTTTGCTCCCTCCCTGGAGCCTTTTTTCTTTTTTCTTTGGTTTTTCTTTTCCTTTTCCGGCTCGGCGCCGTGCTATGGGAGCTTCCACAAACTGGGCTCATCCGGCGGGTGGAATCCCTGGCGGATGGAGCCAGTTTTCTTTCGTTTCTTTGGGTTCTCTTCGCAGCCTCGGAAGTAACCCGGCGATGGTGCCTCACCCGAACTGAGGGTGGATCGACTTCTTTTCGCGTTCTCCTGGCAGTAGGAGCCTACACCCTTCGGTACGCGGTTTTGGTTCTCGGCGCCTTCTTTGCCATTGAGGCGTTTGTACACCATCCGTTCTGGCGGCCGTTTCTTGAAAAAATTGGTGGCATTGGCGTCATTGTACTTGCTGCTTACGCGGGGATTCGGGCCATTGATAAGACGGCGGCGCTCGTTCGCAAACGCTACCCCTTGGAACGCGAGGAAGACCCGACCGCACGGCGCATTCATACCCAACTGCAATTTTTTGAGCGGGTAGGGGTAGGCGCAGTTCTTTTCTTAGCCATTGTGAGCATTCTTATGCTCTTTGAACCCCTCCGAAAGGTGGGATGGAGCATTCTGGCTTCCGCGGGAGCAGCCGGGTTGGTCGTGGGATGGGCCGCACAACGGACGGTAGCCAACCTTTTTGCCGGCTTTCAGATTGCATGGACACAACCCATTCGGATTAACGATGTGGTGGTGGTCGAAGGAGAGCAGGGCCGGGTCGAGGAAATTACCCTGACCTATGTAGTGATTCGGCTGTGGGACGAGCGCCGGTTGATCTTGCCTTTATCGCAATTTGTGGATAAACCGTTCCAAAACTGGAGCCGCAATTCGGGCCATCTTCTAGGGACGGTCTTTCTTTATGCAGACTACACTGTCCCGGTGGAGGCGATCCGTGAGGAGCTTCTACGGATCCTCCAGCACCACCCTTTGTGGGATGGGAGGATGGCCAAGGTGGAGGTGACAGATGTCAAGGACTGGGGGATGGAGATCCGCATCCTTTTGAGCGCAAGCAGTCCAGATAAGCTCTGGGACCTTCGGTGCGATGTTCGCCAGAGGTTGTTGCGCTTCCTGCAAGACCGGTTTCCAAGCTCGCTTCCCAGATACCGTGCTCTTTTGGCATCTGGGGCCGAGGGGATCGCTCGGTGGCTAGAGCCAAAAGAGGACACATCTAAGCCCTAAAGCGGTTTCTTTTGGCAAAAGAGGCACAGTTCCAAAATAGGATCGGTAGGAGTAACTAGAGGCCCTACAGGGATGGCTACCGCCTCCCATAACTGAGAGAGGTTCAAAAAAAGAACCCAAAAAGGGTTCTCTTTCCCTGGGGGGGCCGGCAGTAGTGTATTTGGCTTGGTTTTGTAAAGAACGGTAGACCAGTTGCCCTTGTGCGCGCTACCCTATTGTGACCGCTACGTTTCGAAGTCCATGGATTCCCCAGAAAGTTTTGTTTTTGCCGATCCTCACGGTCGGCGATGGTCGAGGCTCAAGAGAGTCTTGGTCCTTGTTACTGGACTTCTAGTTGCGGCGGTAGCACTTTTCGTCCATTCGCTTTGGGTTACTCCTTCGCTCCCGCTGCCTAAGGAAATTGAGGCCTGGAAAAAAACCATTCGCGCCTTGCGAGAGAAGACTCCCGAAAGCCGTCTTTCGGAAAAGGATCGGGCCTGGCAGCGTTTTCTAGCAAAAAGGTGGACTGGGGGTCGTCGCAATCGAACGGCCATCCCGCCGGTCCTTTCCGTACCGCAGGTGGAGCTCCATGTGGCGTTTCTGCCAGCAGGTGACTCTGTCGGCTGGGAATCCCTAAAGAAGCATGGTCAAACGTTAACCCATCTCTGTCCAGAATGGTTATGGGTGCGCGGGTTGCAAACGGAGCTGGTGGTCCAGCCTGACCCTCGGGTGCTCACGACTGCTTCGGCTCTGGGCTTGCATCTTTTGCCAGTTCTTTCCAATAGCGGAGAGGGGGCTCCGGATCCAGAGGCGATTGAAGCCTTGGTGCGTGCCCCGCAGGAGAGGTGGGACCAATTCATTTCTCAGATTCTTGCGGAACTGGATAAGCTTCGCGCTCAAGGAATCGTCCTGGACTGGGAAGGACTGGATCGTGCCGACCGTGACCAGTATACGCGTTTCGTAGAACTTTTGGCGGCCAAGCTTCACGAAGCAGGAAAGGAACTGTGGTTATGCGTCCCGATGGGAGACGGTATCCAGGCATGGGACCTCAACTTCCTTTCCAGCGTCGTAGACCGGTTCGTTGCTCGATTACACGACGAGAATTCTGAAAAGGATCCTCCCGGGCCAATTGCTTCGCAGCCTTGGTTTGAGGGATGGCTGACCGTGGCCTTGGGCTATGGGAGACCGGAACAGTGGATCACGGTTTTGGGAACGTATGGATACGACTGGACCGAGGGAGAATCTGAGGCGGATACGATCCGTTTCGTGGATGCCATGGTGCGGGCCAAGCAAGCCGGGGTTACCCTCTGCCGCTCGGAGCGGCCGCTGCTCAATCCCCATTTTGTTTATTCCATCGGCGGACTGCGACACTCGGTTTGGTTTCTCGATGCTATTACGTTTCTCAATGAGCTTCAGGCAGCTCGGGAAAAGGGTGTTGGAGGCATCGGTATTTATCCGCTAGGGGGCGAGGATCCTTGGATTTGGGACCTTTTGCGCGTTTCTCCAGGCTCGGACCCGGATGCTACCCTGTGGCAAGCGCTGCAGGAACTTTCCCCCGACCAGACAATCGCCCACCTTGGGGAAGGCGAGTTTCTTACAACAGAAATAGAGTCAGTTCCGGGGCACCGGATCCTTCGTGCTGCCGGGCGCAATCAAGTAGAAGTGGACTATGACCGTTTCCCTTCGTACCCGACGCTCTACCACGCGGGAGTTGACCCTACCGACCATAGGGTAGCGCTCACGTTCGATGATGGTCCCGATCCCAAGTGGACGCCTAAGATTTTGGATATTTTGAAAGCCAAACATGCCCCTGCCACTTTTTTCGTAACAGGGGTCCAAGCGGAGAAATATCCCGGTCTTGTGCATCGTATCGTCGCCGAGGGCCATTTACTGGGTAATCATACCTATACCCATCCGGATCTTTCAGTTGTCCCTCGCGAACAGATCGTTTTGGAACTTAACGCTACGCGGCGGCTTATTGAGTTTCTGACGGGACGTTCGACTGTGTTGTTTCGTCCTCCGTATGACGCCGACACACGGCCGGATGATCTGCGGAAGCTCCTCTGCATCGAATTGGCTCAACAAATGGGGTACATCACGGTGTCTAGTGGCATCGATCCAGAGGATTGGAGCCGGCCGCGATCGGAAGTCTTACTTAGACGGGTTCGCCAGGCGCGACACTTCGGCAACATCCTTCTTTTGCACGATTCGGGGGGCGATCGATCCCAGACCGTGGAAGCTCTCCCAAGGATCATCGATTACCTTCGCGCCCGGGGCGATCGAATTGTTTCCCTAGAGGAGCTGGTGGGCCTGGCTAGTTCGGATGTCATGCCTGTAGTCTCCCAGCAAGGTGGTGCCGGGCAGTGGGTGAGCGGAATCGGGTTTGTTGTGTGGCGATGGTGGAAGATCATAAGCCTGTCCTTCGTGAGTATTGCCACTGTTATGGTTGTGGCTCGAACGGTTCTCCTTGTGGCTCTTGCGTGGTGGTCGGAAGCGAAGAGGCCAAAGAAAAAGGGGGCCGCCTGCCTGGAGACCCGTGGTGTGTCGGTCGTCATTGCTGCCTACCGGGAGGAGGCGGTCATTGGCCGAACCCTGGCTTCGGTTCTTCGGAATGGGTATCCAGGTCCCTTGGAACTGATCGTGGTAGACGATGGATCGACTGATGGCACTGCTCGGGTAGTGCGCCAAATGAGCCAAAAGGATTCCAGGGTCCGGCTCTTTCAACAGCCGAATCGAGGGAAAGCCCATGCCCTCCAACTTGGTCTGGCCAACGCCCGTTACCCCTGGCTGGTTTTTCTCGACGCGGACACCCAAGCGGAACCCGGAGCTTTGGCGCGGCTCGTTTCTTCTCTCGATGACCCGGGGATTGGAGCCGTCTCGGGACATCTCAAAGTGGGAAATACCCAAAAGTGGCTGGGGCGGTTCCAGGCCCTTGAATACCTTTGTGGGTTCCACTTGGAACGGAAGGCGTATCGAATCTGCGATGCCATCACGGTGGTTCCTGGGGCCTGGAGTGCGGTCAAACGCGATGCCCTTGAGAAAGCGGGTGGGATCCAAACCGATACTGTAGCGGAAGATACCGATTTAACTCTTCGGATCCATCAAACCGGTTACCGGGTGGAGTATACTCCCGAGGCGATTGCATGGACGGAGGCCCCAGAAACGTTTTCTGGGCTTCTTCGACAGCGTGTCCGTTGGGCTTACGGCACGCTACAGTGCTTGTGGAAACATCGGGAACTGCTCTTTGATCGAAAATTGCCGGGTTTGGGGTTTATAAGCTTGCCAAGCGCGTGGTTCTTTCAAGTGATCCTCCCAGCTCTGAGTCCTTGGATCGACTTGGCTTTTCTTCTTTCTCTGGTCTTTGGTCATGTTCCGCTTTTGCTTGCCGGATATTGCGCGGCCTTTCTTCTTGTTGATTTAGCAACGGCTTTGCTGGCGTCCTGCTGGGAAAAAGAACCCGCTAGAATAGCGTGGCGGGTTCTTCCTATGAGGGTTGTGTATCGTCCTCTTTTGGCTTTGGCGGTATGGCGCGCGATTGCCAGGGCATTGCGTGGGGCCTGGGGAGGATGGGGGAAGCTTGAAAGAAGGGCGACTGTCCTGGTGGGAACCTAGAGCGCAAGCCTGTGAAAAGGTTGGCGGGTATCCTAGGGATTGTCTTGATCGGGGGAGTCTATTCCTTGGTTTCCGCTGCCCAAGTACCTGCACTTATCCCTCCGCCACAGGGTGCCTACACGGGTGCCTATATCGATTTTGGAGAAACGGAAGACCATGTCACGCTGGAGAGTATTTTGGGCTTTGAGGAGCTCGTGGGTAAACACCAAGCCATTGTAGCTTTTGCGAACTATTGGGGAGAAAATCGCTTTCCCAAGGAAAGCCTCCAGATCATCTACGCCTACGGCGCCATCCCCTTGGTCTACTGGTCCCCTTGGGGTCCTCCTTACGAGCAAAATGGTCCTCCAGGAAGATGTGATCTTCGTCGCATCCTTCACGGACAATGGGATGCCTACATTGATCATTGGGCACAAGAGGCGCGTGCCCTGGGCAAACCTTTGCTTGTCGCTTGGGGGATTGAAATGAACGGGACCTGGTTTCCATGGTCGGGTTGGTTCTACGGGAGGGGAAAACCCTTTCCTGGTAAGCCGGGCGCCTATCGAGGACCGGAGACATACAAAGCGGCCTATCGCTACGTGGTCGATCGAGTGCGTTCCCAGGGTGCATGGAACATCCAATGGGTATTCCACGTGAATAATTACTCCTATCCAGACCATGTGGATTGGAATGCTTTTGCCGCGTACTATCCAGGCTCCTCATACGTGGATTGGTTAGGAATGAGCGCCTATGGGAAGCAGTTCCCTGACGAACCATGGATCACTGTTCCCGACGCCTTTGATTACCCCTACGATCAACTGTGTTCACTGGATCCGGCTAAACCCGTCATCTTTGCGGAATGGGGCGTTGGGGAGTTCCCCAAGGCAGGGAGCAAAGCCCGGTGGATTTCGGAGGCCATGGAAAGGATGAGCTGGAAATATCCGCGTCTCAAAGCTGCTATTTTCTGGCACGAACGATGGGAAAACGAGGACGGTACCTATTCGAACCTCAAAGTAAACTCAAGCGAAGAAGCTTTGGAAGCGTATCGAAAAGGAGTAAGTTCCCCTTTTTGGATTAGCTGGCCGATCGTAAGTGATTCCCCCGGTTTTGTTCGGCCCAGTATGCACGCGCAAAGAAACGTCACCGTCCCTTAAGGCATGGAAGTCCAGGGGTGCAAAGTTAAAGTTGGGTGGGTCAAACACTTGCCTTGACTCATCGAGCCTGTGCATGGCGATAAACAGTGGATCGCAGGCTGACAACCGGAGGCAGACTGAAAGGCTACTTGGGGAAGTATCTTGGCCGACCGGCTTTCAAGCGTTGCGTAAGGGGCATGTCTACCCGCGCTTGGGTGAGCACTAGGCGGAAACGGGGGTGGAGGCAATTTCAGGATTGGGAACTATGGCGTTTCCTAGCCGTGGGCGTTGCTTGTGGACTCCGCCCCTTCAAATAGATGGCGAGAGGGAAGCATGACCAGGAGGTACTACCGAAGACGCGGTGGCGATTAAGCTTGATCCACTGAGTGCAATAGGATCACCATGGGCTTCCTGGCGGCGCTTCTTTCCATGTAAAGATGGGGTCCTTTGAAGCAATGGAGCGCGCAATGGAACCGCCTCGTTTTGCTTTGTCGTTGCTAATGGGGCGATGGTCGTCTTTGGGGGAGGATAAAAGAGAAGTGTGAATCTATTACCTTCATTGCGTGTGATGCCAGCTCTGGCAAAGTGCCAGTGTGCGATAGAGAGTGCGCTCGTGAAAATGGCTGTGCTGTGAAAGCTTATTAGGCGTCCAAACTTTGGGGCAAGACTATTTTTACATTCAACACCGTGACCATGCGGGTTGGTCGAAGGGCCAAGGCACGAAATAAAAGGGACCTTCAGGGGAGATAATGGGATACGGAGCTATGGCATGCGCGCTTGGCCAACCCATTGGTGTGCTGCGAGGATGATGGATGGAACGATCCGAAGTAGCCAGCTGAGAAAAAATGTGTAGCGGGCTATCGGGACATTGACAAATCCAACGCTGAGCCAGGGGAGCTGAACAGGACGGGAACACATGTACTTGAGGAGATTACGCGAAATAAAAATGGAGCACAAACGTGCTTTATACCCTCTTCTAAGCGCGTTCTGGTTTTTCGGTCTTACTATATTTATGCTCTATCCGCTTTCGCTTAAGCTTTCGACCTATGCTAGAGAAACCGGGGACACTCTTTTAAATACCTGGATTCTCGCTTGGGTGACTCGATCATTAGTCACGGACCCGTTTCATCTTTTCCACGGGAATATTTTCTATCCGTTTCCTTACAGCGTAGCTTTTTCGGAGGTGCTGGCTGGCGATATTCCTATTGCGGCTCCAGTTCTCTGGTTAACAGGCAACCCCTTACTTGCTCATAATGTTGTCCTATTGATGTCGTTTTTCCTCTCTGGCTTTGGTACCTACCTGCTCGTCCGGTTTTTGACGGGAAGCGAAGTGGCGGCGATTCTAGGGGGAACAATCTTTGCGTTTGCGCCGTATAGATTTGCCCATTTATGCGGGCATGTCCAGATATTGACAACGCAATGGATGCCTTTATCCCTTTTCTTTCTTCATCGTGCTTTTGTGAGCGGCCTCTGGAGGGACTTTTTTCTTTTTTCGGCGTGTTTCATTCTGCAGGCACTTTCGTGCTTTTACTATGCGTTTTACTTTGGACTTGGCGTAGCGCTTTTCGTTACGTATTTCCTTGCGACCGCGTGGAAGGAAACTGGATGGGATCGGGTACGGAAGTTTGCCGTCGCCTGTGTGGTGGTGGGTATTTGTGTAGTTCCGTTTGGTCTACCGTATTTTGAGGCCCAAGAGGAATATGGCTTCACGCGGACCATTGAGGAAGCGAAGTTCTATTCTGCCCACCTTGTGGACTACCTATTGCCACCGCCCGAGAATCACCTGTATGGCCGGTGGATATCGCGGCTGTTGAGGATCTTGCCGGGTGCTGAAAAATGGTACAGGCAGTGTGGTGTGGAGCACTGGCTTTTTCCAGGGATCGTAGCTCCACTTTTAGGTTTAGTCGGTTTGCTTTCTTTCCCTCGAATAGAAAACGGCACTTTGACCGTGGAAGGGCAGAGGGAGCCGAGCGTGTGGTTGCATTGGAAGGCTGGTGCGACGCGAAACCAGGGATACTATCTCTTGCTAGCGGTCTTTGCGTTGGTCATGTCGTTTGGACCTGAACTACAAATTGCCGGTAGGCAAACCGGCGTTCCCTTGCCGTATCGTTGTTTCTACGAACTAGTTCCTGGATTTAAGGCTCTTCGCTGCCCGGCTCGCTTTGAGGCGCTACTTATGCTAGCGTTGGCCGTCCTTGCCGGGTACGGAGTAAGGAAAATCCTGGGAGGCTTGTCCCGATTGTCTACCGGTTGGGGAGCGTGTGCCGCTTTGTCGGGTGGATTAATAGGGCTTGTGGTACTCGAATACTTGTCTATTCCCGTGCCAGTTGTACGTGTGCCCACAGGGCCCGAGGTACCCCCAGTGTATCGGTGGCTTGGTCAGCAGGAGCAGAGTACGGTAGTGGCTGAGCTACCGGCTGACATAGAACACAATTTTTGGTACATGTATTTTTCGACGTATCACTGGCGCAGAATTGTGAACGGATATTCGGGCTTTGTTCCTGACCAGTTTTTCGACATTCAGGAAAGATTAGGATCCTTTCCGGAACGAGAAAGTGTTGACCTTCTGCGTGCGTTGGGTGTGGATCTAGTTATTGTTCACGGTGATGGTTATTCTGGGGAGCATCGGGAGGCATTGGAAAACGCTCTGGAGAATAATCCTGAGCTAGTGTTGGTTCAGCGTTTTGGCGGGGACAGTGTTTACCGTATTAAGCGTGAGATTGGTGCACAGCCTCAGGCTAAAATAGATGTTTCCTTGCCGAAAGTCGTGGCTTGCAAGCAACTCGTGGGTATCCCTGTTATAGTGAAAAACTTAGGTGAGCGGGCTCTATTTTTCTCTCCGACCGAAAAGCTTTTTACTGTGGCGCGATGGAGCGGAGGGCAAAGTTTGGAGGAACATGTCTGGACACATCTTCCCTTGGTGGTACCAGCTGGGCGAGCACAACAGGTATTTGCGAAACTTTCCTCACCTGTGGAGATGGGCAAGTATTTTCTGGAACTCAAGATAAAGATGGGCGGTGCGAAAGGAGAAACTTCTTCTCCCGTTGAGGTGGTGAGCTCTTTACCGGACACTTTGGGAAAAACGGGTCACCTGGCGGTAGTGGGTCCCTGCAAGCTTCCTGAACAGGTGGCTCCTGGGTCCACGTTTGAGTTTAGCTGTGAAGTGCGAAATGTCGGGCACTCAGTTTGGCTTGCACAGACCCCTTCTTCTCCAGTCCGAGGTGGGGTTAGTCTAGGGATCCGAAGATGGCGGCATGTAGATGGAGGGGATGCGGTCGCGGCCAATGGGCAACCCCTTGAAGCACGTGCCCATCTTGCTCAAGCCCTTTGGCCGGGGCAATTCGCAATTCTTGCGGGCAAGGCCCAAGCGCCATCTACTCCGGGCATCTACACTGTAAAGCTGGACATGGTCAGTGAGTGGGTTTCCTGGTTTGAGGATATTAAGGCCAGTTCCGCCCGAGAGGTGCAAGTCGTGGTCAAATAGCGATCGGTGACACTGGCACCAGTGCACTGTCGCAGCGAGCGATCACCAACGAAAGCGAGGAGCGGATGTGTTAAGCACCTGTGAGAGCTCGGAATGTGTCTCCTGCCTCAAAGAGAGCTAACTTAACCTCTCCAGGTTTTTTGACCTCCTGAGTGGCAAGGCAAGAACTTATGGAAAACTGTGTAGGGTCGATATGGTAGTTTGTGAAGAAAACCTCACTTATAGCGAGGGTGGCTCTTGTAGGTTGTAGGCATCTATGTCCCGGAGGTCCGTGGGTATCGCAACGGGAAGGTGTACCGGCAGGTGGGGGTTCGGCCGTCCTACTGGGTGGGGAAAAACGTGAAGACAAGGAGTTGGGCCAATTTGAGCCGGCCGCCGGTCGAAACGCAAAAGATTGTTGGCACGAGCTTAAAAGGGCAGAAGCTTGTCCCCCTAGAGGGCTCAGAGATGGGGGAGGCGTTACATGATGTGGCCTTTGGGATACGGAGGACGTGTCGCGAAGATGAGGTCTGGAGGAGATACTTGCAGGAGTGATGAGATCGGAGCCAAAGCAGCGGTTGATTAAAGCGATCTCTTTTGGAGCGGATTGTTTTGCCTCTCCGTAGTGTGCGTTGCGGGAGAAAAGCGAGGGGAAGGGTGTGGGGGACGGGACTATGCGGGGTGGAGGAAAAAGGACTTGGAGGAAAAGGGGCTTTACCGGGTGAGGCATGGGTGAAACCGGGTTTGGAGCTGGGTGGAAGAGAAGCTCTATTGCGAGGATTCCCTGTGGGGAACGAGTTTTCTCCTTTATGATCTATCCCGTGTGTACTTTGAGGCGGCGAGGGCGGAGGGACGGGCCCGTTATGGGCACAACCGGGATGACCGATGGGATCGGCGGCGAGTTTTTCTTCTCGATTGCGACCTATGCACAAGGAGTTCCGATTTCTTGTAAAGATTCTGGGGGAAAACCGGGCGGATTCGAACACGCTTGTGGGGTTGCTCGTGACACTCCAACGACGGTTGGGGATCCAAGAAGGAACCTTTGTTTTTGATGGCGGAAAGAAAAATCCGGTGGAACTTGGAGGCGCTTGAAGGAGAGAGAGCTTCCGTATGTCACTTGAGCTAAGAGAGGCCAAGCTCCAATAGCTTTTTCTCGCCATCTTCCCAAAAGATCGGGAGCTTTGGCTTACCGGCCGGAGTTAACTCATGGAGGTGGAAGGCAATAGTGTTCTTCGATAGGTGTTTTGTCGGAAAAAAATGGCGTAGGCCTCGAGCGATCGGGGCCCGGCGGCAAAGCTGGGTGGCTTCTGCCAAGGAGATGCTGGCCGAGATTCCCAGAGAGATCGCGCAAAGAGCCGATCCGGTCACACTGGGCAGCCCGGTCGGTTGGGGGGTTCTCTTGCCCTCAAGCCCATAAATGGTTTAGAGTGGGGGTCGACCCTGAGCGCCGCTTCTGGTGGAAACGTAAAGAGAGGAGCGGACCCCAGAAGAGAAAGCGATCTACGCCTGGTAGCTCCTTGGAGACTTCTCTCCCTGCGCCCGAAGCTTCCCCCCGAAGCCATTATATAAAAGCGGCTCGCCCGAGGTTCGAAACTGGCCTTTTCCCAGCTCAAAAGCTCCCTGGAAGTCCGTCCCGCTATCTCTGGCGGTCGGCGCGGGCGCGAGTCCTCAATTCCATCCGGATCTTTTTTGCTGGCCTAGTGGCTCACCGTCCGCCGCCGAGCCCAGTGGATCTTGAAAGCCTTCCGGAAAGAAGTCCGGCAAACCCCTTGCTCGTCTTTAAGACATCCGCGTAGCGCCGCTTTTGTCGGAAGGCAAATTTTTCGCGGCAAATGCTTTGGGAATTGCCCAAAGAAGGAAGCAAGCTATTCCAGAAACTGGGCCTGCTTCCTCTCTTTTCTCACGGGCCCAAGTGGATCGCGCAGGGAGGACGAAACAATTAACTCGCTAGCTTACAATAACTTAGCTTCAAGCACTGTCGAAGTTAAGCTAAATCACGTTTTGGTTTGTGCTGTCAAAAAGTGCGATTGCCTTTGCGTGAAAAGCGACGCGCCGGACAGGCGAGCCCAGATGCAAGCATCGTACCGGGGATCCGAGACCTGGGAGGGCATTCTCCTGAAAAGTCTTTGCCGTAAAAAAGAACCAGGTAAAATAGATTTCCGTGCATTTGGACAGTGATGACGGTCCCTTTCTTTCTGTTGTAATACCTGTCTTTAATGAGCAAGCCACGGTTGGACAGGTCATCGATCGGGTTCTAGCTACTCCGTGGCCAAAGGAAATCGTTGTGGTGGACGATGGTTCGACGGACGGCACGTGGGAAGTTCTTCAAAAGTGGCAGGGAAAACAAGGGGTCCGGCTTTTCCGTTTGGAGAAGAATCAAGGGAAAGGAGCCGCATTACGATTCGGGTTTTCTCAGGTAACGGGAAAGATCATTCTCGTTCAAGATGCCGACCTGGAGTATGATCCAGCGGATTACGCTTTACTCCTTGAGCCTATCCTAGAGGGAAAAGCGGATGTCGTCTATGGGACACGCTTCCACGGAGGCCCGCGGCGTGTCCTCTACTTCTGGCACGCGGCTGCTAATCGATTCTTGACGACGGTTTCCAATATGATCACCAATCTGAATCTCTCTGACATGGAGGTAGGCTATAAAGTCTTTCGCAGAGAAATCCTGCAGAAAATCCGGCTCCGCTCGAATCGGTTCGCTTTTGAGCCTGAGGTGACAGTTAAGGTAGCAAAACTAGGCTGCCGGATTTGGGAGGTCCCCATATCGTACTCGGGGAGAACATACGCAGAGGGGAAGAAAATTCGCTGGTGGGACGGGATTGCTGCTCTCTCAGCGCTTCTGTATTTCCGGTTTTTCGATTGATCGGACCCCCTTGCACTTGTGCTTTGCTTGTCCTTTTCGAACGCATGTTGGATACAAAGTCTTAGGAGGTCGCATCCTCCGTGAAATCGCGGTTGGCCTTCGGAAATGATCCCAGTTTCACTGCTGAGCCCCTTTTTATTTCTTTAAAAATCGCACACGGTCACTTACCGCTGTGTTTTGGTTTGTGGACGAGACCCCAGCGCACCGTTTATATGTAGATGGATTAAAATATCACATTATGATTTTCTCTTTTTTTCGTCACTGTACGTTTGGTCTTCGAAGAAAACAATTTGGCCCAAAGTGCAGTGTGACTCGTGTAACAGTATACGAATTTGTTGGTATGGGCCAAAATGGATTCCGTGGGAGATCGTGGGGTTTTTGGGTACCGAATGTAAGGTTGCATTCGAGAAGGTTTGTTTCGATTATTCTGCGTGTTTTTGGCGTTTGCTTGGAGGTTTTGAAGGGGATAGGCCATTGTTTTGCTTTCTCGATGGGACACTTGTTTCGGAGAGTGATAAGACGTTGCGGTTTCTGTATGAATTTCAGAGAGGCTGTTTTGCTTCTGGGTGACGACCAGTTGTGTTTGGACCACGGGTATCGTAGACCTCAATGTCGCGGGGTGAATGACTGAGACTTTGTGAGCGTTTACCTTTGGGATGCTTTGGAGTGCTTTCTAGTGTATTGTTCGGTTTGTTCTCGGAGTGAGGGCTCAAGGAAGGATGATGGAAAAAGGGGATGAAAGGGTTTGGGGGTTTTGGCGGGCAAATGTCGTGCCAGTGTACGCTTTTAGATGTTAGTTTCTCGAGGGTGAAGCGATTGTGGGTGTTAGTTTGGCTGGAAGGGTTTTGGGAGGGCTTATCATGTCGAGAAGGTGATTGTGGTGGAGACTAAACTGCTGGGTTGTGTCGATGTGTGGCTGCGGGTTCTTGTTGGTGGAGCGTTTTGGGGTTGTGGTTGTGGTAATGGGCATGTGGCATAGGGGATTTGTCTGGCTGTGATTGTGGGAGAACCCATTTTGGGAAGATCGCAGGGGCCGGGTTAGCGGGGTACTGGGAGATGCTGGGGCTCATGGCGAGGGCGAGGGGATGGACGAGGGTCTTGGAGAGTGGGTTTTGGGAATGACGTCGGGCGCTGAAGAATGGCTTTTTTGCTTTTTGCGGTTGTGTCGAGCGATTGGTCGGAAGGTGAGTTGACGATGCGGAGGCGGCTGCGGGTTTGGTGCCTGTGATTGGCGGAAGCAGCCGATGGGTCGCGAGTGGATTTGGATCGAAGAATAAGGTGCCCTTCGGTGCCTGAACGGTGAGCTTAAGTTAACACGGGGCCGCTGTATTGAGCTCGTTGAAGCGGAGGGGATAATGTGTATCCCGTGTGGTGGTCGGGTGGTGTAGGGGAAAGAATGCAGGGGAGGGGTCTGTCAGGAACGGTACTAGGCTTGCGCTTCGCTGGTTACGCGGGCAAGGCTTTTGGGTTTCGCCGGCAACATTGCGGTTGACTTTGTGGGTCGTAATCCTGGCTGCACGCATTGTTTGTTGCTTCTTGATGAGTTATCCATGCAAAGACTATTGGGCTAGCTCTAACAAGCTAGAGCTTGCGCTTGCTTTGGTCCGACAGTTTTCTATCGTTGTGAGGTTGAAGGCATCCGGCAAGAAGATGCCTTCTCTTGGGCTCCTGGCGGCTTCTGGGGTGGTCGGAGGTTAGTTATTGGATGAGCGACAATTCTACGTTACCTCTTTGCGTGGATTTGGATGGAACACTGGTTCGAGGGGATACTCTCCAGGAACTTCTTCTTGTGATGGCACGCGTTTCTCCTGGGAGGCTTTTCTGCATTCCCTTTTGGCTTTTTCGTGGAAGAGCCTTTTGCAAGGAAAAGATTGCAGAATTTTCCTGCCAGAACTGGGATCCAAGTCACCTTCTCTGGAACCGAGAGTTTTTAGCGTATCTGCTCCGGGAGCGGGAGCGAGGTCGAAGGCTTTTCTTGGTTACAGGAGCGAACCGGCGCGTAGCTGAAGCCGTGAGCGCCTGTCTGGGAATCTTTGAGGAAGTCATAGCAAGCGATGAGAAAACCAATCTTACGGGAAAAAGAAAAGCTCAGGAGCTGGTTGCTCGGTTTGGGGAGAAAGGTTTTGTGTACGCGGGTAATTCTGCCATCGATTGGCCTGTCTGGGAGAAAAGCGCGTGTGCGATTGTGGTGGGGTTATCCGCAGCAAAAATTCGTCAACTGCAAAGCGTTGTCCCACTGGAACAAGTCTTTCCTTTAGCACGGCTTCGGTCATAAAGCTGGTTAGCGGGAGCTCGAGCTCACCAATGGGCAAAAATCTTCTGGCCTTTCTATCCTTATGGACATCCGAGCGGTGGCTCGAACCGGCTGTGGATCAAGAGCATCGAAACGTGGGTGCTTTTTACTATACTAGCTTCGGCTGTGTATCTCGTGAATAATTTTTGGAACCATGAGGAGGATAGGCGCCATGCGTCTAAACAACCCCGCGCGGTCGGTTTCGGCCAGATTTCCCTTGGGCAAGGGGCTTGGGCGAGCCTCCTTTTGGCAGTACTTTCTGGGATCGGTGCCTGACGTGCAAGAGGGCCCTATTTGGGAGCAATAACTGGGGGCTACTTTCCGTCAGCGCTAGTTTATAGTCTCTGGGTCAAGCGAACCCTTGTTCTTGATGTGCCATGCCTAGCTTGCCTTTGCACCTTAAGAGTTGTCGGTGGAGGATTTGCACAAGAAATATCCATTTTGCAATGACTCTTATCCTTTAGTCTTTTTTGTTTTTCTACCACGGAGTCTTCTCAAGCCAGTTACTGAGCTCTGGAGATTGGATTTTTCTGTGGGTTCTGTTTTCGGGGCTAGTATATCACCGGAAAGTCTCGCTGGTTGTCCGGGAACTAGGAATAGGGAGTTCTCTTCTTTCCGTTCTGGTTTTTGCTCTTTATGTGGAAAGCGAAAAACGAGTCTGCTGCCCTACGATCGCTCCTGGTTTCTTTGGTTCTTTCTGCCACCCTTGGCCGCGTAGCCAGCTTGCATTGGGATTTGTGCGCACGCGGGAAAGTGAGAGAGACCCTGTGGAAAGTTTTGGAACATCTTCTCACCTATGGGCTCCGGGTGTTCGCTTTGTTCCTTGCTGTTATTGCGGCAGCAAAGAGATAGCTGAGCTGACCTTCCATGCAAGCGAATTGTCACCGAGCTAAATGGGGAAATGCCTCTTTTGCTTTTGGCTTGTTTAGCAACAAAAAAGTTTTGTGCTAGCGGATTTCGGCAAAAAAAGCCTTTGTTGTGTCGGGAGCTAATGTTTCTGTACAAGTTGAACTAGCATCGATCCCATCCTACGGAAGCGACATCATGTGTCTGAAGTTCTCTCATAGGAAATACATAACTGATGCTACGTGTCGTTCTCTCTAACAGTAGAAGGATTAGCTATTGTGGCTTTCTGGGAAAGCCACCAGGGACGGGAATCTTACACCATCCGGTTCGAAAGACCAAACGAGCTCATGTGCTCTGTTGTATGGCTCGGTGTGGGAAGCCGAACAGCTGGAACCAGGAGCGTCTTAGATAAAGGTCCACTTTTTTTTGCACCAAAATATTCTTTTTTACCGGCAGCTCAGCAAAACAGTGCGAGGCAAAAATGTTGACAAGCCGTGGCTAAGTTGTCCCAAGGCTGGAGAGCCGTATCAACTGTCGGGTGGGGTTCTCTGGGTCCGAATGGGAGGAGGCAAACGATCTCTTGGAGGTTCGTCCGGTTGCAGGCGGAAGGAAAAAAAACGTTTTCGCTGCCCTTCCCAGGCCTTTTTTCGTAGGCTGGCTCATTCTTGACAGGATCGGTGGCCGCGGTTATTGGGTGGAAAAGGCCATGGGGGCGCTGGACCGGACGGTACTCGTACTTAACCGCCTTTGGCAGGCGGTGAATCTTTGCAGTGCTCGCCGTGCCTTTTGCTTGCTTTACCAAGGCTATGCACAGGTCGTGCAGCAAGAGGGTGACAGCTACGCCACCTACGCTTTTTGGGAGTGGCTAGAATATTCAACGGAATATGAGGGCCATGACGTGGTGCACACGGTTTCTTTCCGGATCCGTGTACCCAAGGTCATCCTTCTAGTTTTCTTTGATCAACTTCCCACCAAGGAGGTTAAGCTTACTCGTTACAATGTGTTCCAGCGGGACAACTTCACGTGCCAGTACTGTGGGCGGCGTTTTAGCAAGGAATTTCTTAATCTCGACCACGTCATCCCCAGGGAACGGGGAGGAGAGACTTCTTGGGAAAACCTCGTCTGCTCCTGTGTGGAGTGCAATAGCCGTAAAGGGAATCGCACGCCCAAAGAGGCGGGAATGCGACTTTTGCGGAAACCCCGCAAGCCAAAGTGGCGACCTCTCCTCCACTCGGGCTTGCCAGCCCCGGTGGAGGATGCGTGGCACCGGTTTTTGAACGTCGATTCCTGGAAGGTAGAGCTTACCCAGTAGCGAAATGGGCTAGTGGGGGAGAGGGAGTCTAGTCTCTTTCCAAGAAAACGAGGAAGGTCGAGCAACGGGCCAAAGATCTTTCTAATGCCGGAAGTATCTTTTGCGGGTAAACACCATCGCAAGTCCCCGGGCATTGGCAGCAGCCAGAACATCTGGATCTCGAATACTGCCGCCGGGCTGAACGATTGCTGTGGCACCTGCTTCGGCTGCCGCAATCACTCCGTCTGGAAAGGGGAAAAAGCCGTCTGAGGCGACTACACTCCCTTCGAGGGAAAGCCCTGCTTCCCGTGCCTTCCACGCCGCGATGCGAACCGCGTCAATCCGGGCCATCTGGCCGGCACCAATCCCAAGAGTCCGATCGGAGGTGGCGAAGACGATGGCGTTGGACTTAACGTGCTTGACTACTTTCCAGGCGAAACGTAAGGCTTGCAGCTCTTCAGGGCTCGGGGATCGCTCGCTGACCACCTCAAACTCTTCCTCCTTGGGGGTGACCGAATCGCTTTCCTGGACGAGGTATGAATTGGCGATGGCTGAACGTACCTCAAGGCTAACGGTGTCCGGAGGCGACCACTGGTTAAGCAGGAGCCGCAGGTTTTTTTTACGACGAAGAATTTCCAGCGCCTCCGGAGAAAATCCTGGCGCAACCAGAAGCTCATGGAAGACGGGGGCCAGGATTCGAGCCAGGGATCCGTCCACTGGCTGATTGGAGATGATGACCCCACCGTAGAGGGCCTGAGGATCCGTTCGGGCTGCTTTCTCCCAGGCTTCCACAAGGGTTGTCCCTGTCCCCACCCCACACGGGTTGGTGTGTTTCACAATCACGATCGCTGGAACAGAGCCAAATTCTTGAACGAGCTGGATCCCGCTACTGGCGTCGAGGATATTGTTGTAGGAAAGCTCCCGGCCGTGGAGTTGCTGGAAATGCAGCCAGAAGTCGCCGTAAAGCGCCGCCCGCTGGTGCGGATTTTCTCCATAGCGTAGTTCTTGGGCTTTGTTAAGAGGAAGAGCCCACTTTTGCCACAGGGGACCTTCCTTTCGGAAGGAATGTTCCCGCAGGTACTGGGAGATTTTCGCGTCGTAGTAACTTGTAAGGGCTAGCGCTTTGGCTGCGAGCCGTTGGCGTAGTTCCAAATTGGTAGCGCCCATCGTTGCCACTTGGTCCATGACGGACCGATAATCGTCGGGGTCCACAAGAACGGTTACCCAACGAAAATTCTTCGCCGCGCTCCGAACCAAAGCGGGACCTCCGATGTCCATATACTCGATCACTTGTTCGAGACGTAAGGAACCATCGCGGGCCTTTTCCTCGAAGGGATAAAAACGGACAACGACGTAATCGATCGGCTCAATCCCATGGGCCTGGGCTTGCATTTCGTCCTGAGCGCGTCCCCGGGGCAGAAGAAGCCCGCCATGGATTTTGGGATGTAGGCTTTTTAAGCGTCCCCCAAAAAGCTCCGGTAACCCTGTCCATTCTGACACTTCCCGGACCGGTAAATGGGCGTTACGCAAAAGGTTGGCAGTACCTTCCGTCGCCACAAGGCCGATGCCCGCTTGGTGAAACACCCGGGCCAGCTCAACAAGCCCGGTCTTCTCCCAAGCAGAAAAAAGTGCCCACGCCATAAGTCCTCCTGACTTTACCTTTCTTTTTCCTTGCCAGAAGAGGAGGGTTGCACCTCTCCCATTGTGCAGACAACTATCGAGGTATCCCCTCCATGCGCAAGCTTCCAAAACGATTTCCTGCGAAATCGCCCCTTTTCAGCCCAGGGTTTGAGACGCGGTTCGCCGGCGCAGCCGAAGGACATTATTCCAGGTTTTTTTTAAGGCTTCCTTGGGACTAATGTAATGTTCTTTGAGAGAGGTTCCCTTCCGGACGGCTCCCAGAATTTCTTCAACCGTAAATTCCTTGGTTTCCACCATAGTGTAGGCGGTCCCAATAACATCGGCATAATGAGCGTCGCTGCACGCGATCATGGGAAGCCCTCGCTGGCGAGCATACTCCCAGGCTCGCCGGTTGCAGTGCCGGAAGGTGGTGGCAGAATTAAAAACTTCGACCCCATCAATGTCCAACGTGTCGAGTACCGCAGATCGGATTCCAGCCCGAAAATAATCAAAGGGGTGAGGTGGGATTGCCAGTCCGCCCGACGAATGGACTACGGTTACGGCTTCCTTGGCATCAATTCCGTGAAGGTTCGGTAACAACACTCCGAGAGCCAAAAGATGTCCTTGCCGGGTCGTAATTTCTTGCCCGGGCAGGATGAGAAAACCATCCACGGGCTTTCCGTCAGGACGGGCTAGCCCGGCCTTGTAACAGTAAAGGATTCCATCGCAGGTATCGTGGTCGGTTAAAGCAAAACCATCCAGTCCTCGTCTTTTAGCTTTTGCTACCATCTCTTCGGGATCTGAGATCCCGTCGGCTGAAAACCGGGAGTGACAATGGAAGTCAATCTTTAAAATCACGCTTTCACTATAACCCGTTCCGAAGCTTTTTTCGACCAAAAAAAGGCTATGAACGATTATGGTACATTAGAATATTCGATCCTCACTTACTTGTACTATCCCATCGAGAATAAGAACACGTGGCTTTTTTCCTGAAGGGTGGAGCAAAGAAGAGGGAAGATCCATTCGTCCGAGAATTCCCTATTTGCCTGTTTCTCTGCGGAACGGCAAGGGTCTAAAGCTCTTTTGGACAGGGAAGGGGAAGAGTTTTTCCCGGACAAACCTTGAAAGATTTTGAGTGAACGCGGGAAAATCCCGAACTTTTGGGTTTCTAGCAAACGGAGGTGGCCCGCCCGATTTATGTCCGAATGCCCTGCGGGTCCGGAGCGGCCAAATAAGCTACGCACATAGGAAGCTACATGGTGGCATACCCAGCTGAAGTTGAGTGTCTGGGCCAAGGGGGGAGCGTCTTCGCTCCAAGGCGGCTTGGCGGATGTCGAAGGAGAGGCGCTTGTCTGCTCTGGCCGAAGAGCTGCCGACCGGAACCGTGATCATGCATGCGGAGGCTGAGCCGGCGGATGGCCTGGCCCTCTACGCGCAGGTGTGTAAGCGCCAATGAAAGAAGTGGATTGAGCCAGACAATTGGCGTGGGGTCTCGGACTTTGCTCTCAAGCAAAGGGTTACGGATCGTCAAGGCCGTCAAGGAGGTCAGCTCTGGGAGGAACGGCCAGCGCGAGAGGGCTCGTTGGGCAGGTCTGTGGTCCGAAGGTCGGCGTTATCCTGGTCCGAGCACTGCGACCAGCTGATGTGCTTCGGTTTTGAGCATCTGGAAGCGGCAGCGGCCGGGCAGAGTCGATCTATCCTGCTGGTGGATCGAGATGACCAACGAGATCGTTTGCGACCTGCATTAGGTTATCGTTTCCGTGTGTACCAGGTTTTACCGGGAAGAAGTTCGCGGGGAACGGCGCCAAGGAAGGGCGCGCAAAGCGATCGTATGAGTGCGCTCCCCGTTTTTGCCTACCAGACGCGCTGGAGAGTCACACCCGAGCAGGCGGCGTTTCTTGGCACCTATGCGGCGCGCTACGGCCGAGCGAAGACTATCTCTTTTTACCCGGATGCAAACTGGTGCTTCACTAAAACGCGTTTAAGCGATCCTTCCTGTGTCGGCGTAGGCTCACCGGCCGCCCGACGGTTCAACGCCATTTGGGTCGATCGAGAAGGAAAAATTGGCTCGATCCGGGAGAGGCGCCCCACCTTAAGGAGGACGTCAAAGGGCGGATTCCAAGAGCGGAGGAAGGGACTTGCTGGCGGGAAGAGAAGAAGCCGGGATCGATCGTTTGGCATGAGAAAAAAGGGCGGCTGACCATCCTGGGGGCCAAGCCTGATGCCCTTCTGGCCGAAGAGAAGTCCGGTCGGGTCGGGATTTGCTTTGGTTCTCGCCTCCGATTTCCCAAGCCATTTTCTTTGGAAGGGAACGTGTAGGGCAGTATTTGGGCGCGAAGGCGTATCGCTCCCAAAGACTCCCTTGGGTTCTCGACAGTCGTCACAAGGTTGGGGAACGGTGCTGCGTCTTTGCTTCTTTGTGGTTTTCCCTTCCATCACGGTGGTGCCATCATGGCCAACATCGATCGCAAGGAGTTGGCCCTTACGCCCAGAAGCTTGCGCAAGGGTATTTCCTCGCGGATATGCTGTGGTGGCATCCCCTTGCCTGCCCGTGTGGCTCACCGGGAGAGACGTCAGGAGCGCGGAGCACCCAAAAAGTTCCTCGGCGTGGAGCCATCAGGAGAATGGCAAAACCCTCGGTCGAATGAACAGTCCAGGGGATGAAGCGAGCTTTGTTTTGAGAAACACCAGCCGTTTGAGAAAACCCAGGCTCCATAGTAGGTTGCTCCTCCAGAGAAGGAAGGAATGGATTACGGGCAATGGACCCCATCGCACCGCTTCCTGTGGATATGGGTAGGCTCTTTGATTGCCTCGCCCCTCGCTACGAGCGTATCAATCACCTGTTAAGCTTGGGCTTTGATTTGTATTGGCGATGGCGACTAGCAAAATGCGTTTGTAGGCAGCGTCCTCGAAGGCTTTTGGATCTGGCTACTGGGAGCGGTGAAGTGATCCGGTCCCTTCTGCGGGCAAGGGCCGTGACCGGAGAAATCGTTGGCATCGATCTTTCTAAGGAAATGCTACAGGAAGCACATCGGAAAGGGGTTTCGAACGTTTATCTTGGAAATGCAGAGGAGCTTCCTTTTGCCGACCAATCATTTGAAGCGGTGACGGTCGCCTTTGGACTACGGAATTTTTACCGGCGCGACCGGGTTCTTCAGGAAGTCAAGCGTGTGTTAGTTCCGGGAGGACGGTTCTATATTTTGGAGTTCTCGCTACCCTACCCTTGCTTAAGGAGCGTCTACTTTGCCTATATCGAAACGCTAGGCCCGTGGCTAGCAAAAAAACACGGGCTTCCTCCGGAGCCATACCATTACCTGGCTCGTTCCATTCGCGGATTTCTTTCGGCTAGGCAACTGGCAAGGCTCTTGGTGGAGCACGGATTTGAAGCCGTTGGTTTCCGGAGATTCACCGGTGGGATTGCTTGTCTTCACTGGGCTACCAAACCGACCGCAGTTTTCGGATCGGAACACCGAGCCGTTTGGAAAGATGCTGGGCCAGCTCGCTGCGGCGGCTGATTTCAAACCCGATGTGTCCATCGGCGCACCGAATGTAGGCAACCTGTTTCTCGGGATCGACCCGAACCAGGAGACTTTCTCTGGCAAGAAAATCGCCCACAATCTCTCGCCAAATTTCCTGAAGTCGTTGTGACGCCTTCAGCCGCTTCTGTTCGATATGGGATAGGACTCCTTGCAGTAGCCTCGCACGATAAAAGGAAAAAGTCTCCTTGCTGGGCGGGTCTTTTGTTGAGCCGGTTTCCCTTACTTCCGCAACAACTTTTCGATAAAGCTCCTTCTTAAGTGAGGGGAGAAGCACCTGGAGAAGTTCCGGCGGAATCGAAGGACCGAAGCAAGCCCTGGCACGAGCCAAAAGTTCCTCAAGGGTTTCTTGCAGCATCTGGTGGTAGACATCCTTGCGTATCCATAAAGAGGGCTCGTCAGGCGAAGGAGGGTCCAAGCGCACCCAGGGGAAGCCAGCCAAAAAAGTTTCCTCCCTTGGTCGCTTACTAATACGCAGGCCACCGGACATGCCTACGCGGACAAGCTCTTCTCGCATATGGGAAACGAAGCTTTGCCGGCTGGATTGTTTCATTTCTTTCGCGAAAACCGAGTTTGGGCAACGGCGCTCGAAGCGGGCTCCGGTGACGCAAAAAGACGACTGCCGAATCGGTCCGTGGCATCCCAGAGACCGAGTTCCTGCAGAAGGTTCCGATCGTCCTTTTCTGGCTGGTTAGGGACGGTCAAAAGTTTTTCCCCAAAAAAGATCGAGTCGGCACCAGCCAGGAAACATAACGCTTGAGCCTCTTGGGAAAGTTCTCGCCGTCCCGCCGAAAGCCGTACCCGCGCTTTGGGAAAGGCGATTCGCGTTACTGCCAAAATACGCACCACGTCCCACAAGGGTACAGGAGCGCGGAGCTCTTCCAGCGGAGTTCCAGGGATAGGAACAAGAAGATTCCACGGAATGCTTTCGGGCGCTCCGGGAAGAGAGGAGAGAGTGGCCAAAAGTTCCAGGCGATCCCTCCAGCTTTCCCCCATTCCGATAATTCCCCCAGAGCAAAGAGCCAATCCTGCTTCCTGGGCCACCTCTAAGGTCCGTACCCGATCTTGGAAACTATGGGTAGAAGCGATTCTTGGGTAGAAGCGAGGCCCTGTGTTTAAGTTGTGGTTATAAAACCCGACCCCAGATTCGCGCAACTTTTGTGCCGCTCCTTTCGCAAGAAGGCCCAAGGTCGTACAGACTTCCAGTTCCAAGGGGCGGAGGGTTTCCACCAGTTGGCAGATCTCGGCAAGCTTTGGGTCATCTTCCTTGAGCCCCCTCCAGGCTGCTCCCAGGCAGAGCCGGTGCACTCCTTTTTCCTTCGCCTGCTGAGCACAAGCAAGAAGCTCCGCCGGTTTCATGAGCGCGCTTGCCTTACGACCCGAAGGGTAGTGAGCGCTTTGGGCACAATACGCGCAATCTTCCGGACATCCTCCCTGGCGAACGTTGATCAGGTAGCACAGTTGAATCTGTGGGCAACGCCGGTACTGCTGCTGAATTCTATTCGCTTCTGAGAGAAGCTCCCAAAGGGGCAGCTGGTAAAGTTCTTCCAGTTCCGCGAGAGAATACCCCATAGGAAACTTCGGTTACTCCAATCGTTGAGCCCAAAAGAATACGAGATGAACTGGCCAAGAGCTATGGAAAAATGACCGACCGCTTCCCGGCAACGGTTTTTTTCCTTGAAGGGGCGCTAGGCTGTCTTTTTTCTTCTTGGGTTTTTGTCGCTGGGTTATTCTTTGTTAGCTTGGAGTCTACTTTTTAACGAACGATGTGGGAAAATCCCTCCCGGGGTTTGTCTTGCCGGTATCGACTGCGAAGGCTTCGGAAAACGAGTAGCATCCGAGGACTGGTTCGAGAATGCGAATTGGAAATCGATCACCTGGTGGCGCCGATCTTCGTGCGTGAGGAGGGAAAAGATCCCGAACCCATTGCTTCGCTGCCAGGGATTTTCCGGCATTCCCTTCAAGAACTTCCACGCTATTGCACCCGTCTTTTTGAGCTGGGCATTCGAGCGGTGGTCCTCTTCCCTTGCCTGTCTCCGGAACGCAAGGATCCAAAGGGAAAGGCAGCCCTGGATGAAAAAGGGGTCGTCGTTCAAGCGGTGCGGGCGATCAAAGCGGAACTTCCCTCCCTATGTGTCGTGACCGATGTAGCCCTTGATCCTTACACCTCTCATGGTCACGATGGAATCTGGGATCCCGAGCGGGACTGGGTGGACAATGATGCAACGGTGGCCATTCTCTGTGAGATGGCGGTCCTTCATGCTTGGGCCGGCGCGGATTTCGTAGCACCGTCCGATATGATGGATGGGAGGGTTGGGGCGATTCGCGAGCGCTTAGACAGCCAAGGGTATCCCTACACGGGGATTATCTCTTACGCGGCTAAATTTGCTTCTGCGTACTATGGCCCGTTTCGCGAGGCCATCGGGAGCGCGCAGCCGGGAAGTTTTGGGGTCGATAAGAGCACCTACCAGCTTTCTGTCACAAACGTCCGCGAAGCGCTCCGGGATGCCAAACTGGACGAGGAGGAAGGTGCGGACATTCTCATGGTCAAGCCTGCGGGTCCCTATCTCGATGTGCTTGCCAAGCTTCGAGAGAAAACCCTTCTTCCTCTGGCTGCGTACCAAGTTTCTGGGGAGTACGCGCAGATTGTTGCGGCGGCGGAGCATGGGTGGGTCGAGCGGGCCAGGGTTAGGGATGAGTCTCTCTTGGCCATCAAGCGAGCGGGTGCGGATTTGATCTTTACCTATTTTGCAGAGGAAGTGGCCCGGGAACGAGCAAGCCAAAGGGATCGTTTTGTATAACAGACATCGACGGCTCTCCCTGACGGGCCGGGAAAGCGATGAAGATAGAGCCAGACGTAGCCTCGCGCAAAGCAACGTGGGTTGAGTTTCTTTCCTTTTCCGATCAAGCGCGCCACTGGATAGAAGCTCGACCGCAGTGGTCCGAATGGGTGCTAGGTGAGCAGTCGTGGGATTCCAAGAACGCTCCAGGGCCAGCATTCTGGAGGCGGCTTTATGCGGAAGAAGGAAGCAAGCAAGCCCGCCGAGAGGATCGACTGGAAGCCCTCCGGCTTGTCCGTGAGCTGGAGTCGATCCGAATCGGATGGTGGGATTTTGCGGGGTACGCCTCCCTGGAGGAGGTGGTGGAGTGGCTTTCTAACCTTGCTGACTTTTGCCTGGAGACTGTCTACCACATGTACTGGTCCGAACTCAGCCAGCGTTACGGGAAGCCCGCTACTGGTTTTGCCATTATCTCTTTAGGAAAGTTGGGCGGTCAGGAACTCAATTACGGTTCGGACATTGACGTCCTTTTCCTGTACGGGGAGGAGGGAGTCTTGCGGCCCCATGAGACGTATCACGCTTTTTTTACCACATTGGCCCAGTGCATAGTGAGGGCCTTTGAAGAGACTGGCCCCAACGGCCGGCTTTTTCGGATGGATTTGCGATTGCGACCGGAGGGACCTAGTGGGCCACTGGTTCGTTCACTAGAAAGCCTAGAAAATTATTATGCGGCTTTTGGCGAAACCTGGGAAAGACTTGCGCTTGTCAAAGCCCGGTGGAGCGCCGGCGATCCGAGGGTTGGGTATGAATTGGAAAAGCTCCGGATCCCTTTTTGTTTTCCTCTGCATGTGACGGAAGAGATTTTTGAGGAAATGGCCGAAATTCGGCAGCGGATGGAGGAGCTAGCTGACCGGGAGACAAACGGCGATTGGGACGTCAAAAGGGGCACCGGTGGGATTCGCGAGATTGAGTTTTTGGTTCAGACCTTTCAAGTGCTCCATGGAGCTCGGCAGCCGTATTTGCAGCAAAGATCTACCTTGCGCGCCTTGCATGCGCTCGGAACAGTGGGTCTTCTTCGCTGGGAAGAGGTTCGTAGTCTTCGTGAGGCTTACCGTTTTTTGCGCGTGCTTGAGCACCGGCTCCAAATGATGACCGGGCTTCAAACGCATCGGCTTCCGGGGAACGGAGACCTTCGTCAAAAGATTGCCTCGTCCCTAGGACTAACGAAGGAAAAGTTCGAAGAGAGGCTAGTCGAGGTTCGGCAAACGGTCCGGGAACTTTTCAATCGTTATTTTTATCGACCGTCACCGAACCCGCCCAAAGCTTTTCGATGGGAGCTTTTTGCCGATCCGAAAGCCGCGGAAAAGGCACTGGCGGACCTAGAACGCGGGCATGGTGCTGCTCCATCTCCGGGAACCCGGCGTGTCTTTCGACGTTTTGTGCCCCTATTGGAGGAAGCGTTGAGGCGGGTCGCCGATCCCGATGGTGCTCTTCAGCGTTTGGTCCAGTTTGTAGACCGGTATGGGGCGCGCCGGCTTCTTTTTGAAAGTCTGGCTTCCCACCCCAAGGCTCTTGATCTTTTAGTACGTCTTTTTGATGCAAGTTCCTTTTTTTCGGAAGTCTTAATAGCTCAGCCGGATCTTTTTGAAGAGGTGGCTCGCAGCGGCACCCTGGACACACTCAAGCGGCAAGGGGATTACCTAGAAGAGCTGCGGCAGCTTCCAGGGCAACCTGCAGAGCGGGCGCGCAAATACCGCCGCTGGGAACTGGTGCGGATTGCTCTTCGGGATGTCTTGGGGATTGCGTCCTTAACGGAGCTCTGGGAGGAATACACAGCACTGGCTCGAGCATGCTTAACTTTCGCCCACGAATCGGTCTGTCCCAAGGCCCGCCTCGCGTGGATTGGGGTTGGTCGTTTTGGTGCGGGAGAGCTGGGTTATGGGTCTGATTTAGACTGTTTGGTGGTGGGGGAAGAGGTGGAGGCTGCGCTTGCCGTCATTGCGTTTATGACGGAGACCTTGCCGACAGGCATCCTATTCCCCATGGACTTCCGTCTTCGACCGCACGGAGAGGGACCCGTTTGTGTCCCGCTGGAAACCTATGAGGAGTATTATGCTCGAACGGCCCAATTCTGGGAGATCCAGGTATTAACGAAAGCCACATGGGTGGCGGGGGACCCGGCGCTAGGAGCTCGTTTTATGGAGTCGGTAGAACGGGTCTGGAACGAGAGAATCGCACAAACCGACCATTGGGAAGAAATTGAGCAGATGCGGATGCGGGTGGAAAAGGAGCGAGCCGATCGCATTTTTCCGCCCGGAAGTTTCAAGACCGGGCCCGGCGGGCTTATGGATATTGAGTTCGGGCTTACTGCCTATCTTATGGACCGAAGGATCCGCCAGCCCCATACTCTCCAGGGACTTGCGCTTCTTCAAGAAGACCATCCCGAAATTGCCCAGAAGTGGCAAGAGGGCTTTCTTTTTCTGCGCAAAGTCGAATCCTTTTTGCGAAGGGATCGGAACCGGCCGATCGATCGGCTCCCGCCGGATTGCCGAGCACGAAGATGGCTTGCGCGTCGGTTAGGGTTTCCGGATGAAAAGGCCTTTATTTCCTTTTTGGTAACGACATGTGAGGCAAATCGGGAAGCTTTCCTTCTTCTATGGCGCGCAAGGCCTCGAAAGCCGCATTAGTCTCGGCTTCCTTTTTGCTTCGGCCCCAGCCACGTCCTAGCTCTTTCCCTTTCCATTCGACAGCCACTAGATAGCTACGCTCGTGTGCTTTCCCCTTTTCGGCCAAGCAGCGGTAAACGGGAGATTCCCCACCCCTACGTTGCAAAAGCTCCTGTAGGACACCTTTAGCATTTTGAATGGCGACCGGCTCAGAAAGGACCATTTCCCAGTGGGGTTCGAAGAGCTTTTGGATCACCCTTTTGGCTTGTTCCCATCCACCATCTAGGAAAACGGCTGCGAACAGGGCTTCCAAAGCGTTGGCTAAATTGGAAGGCCGGTGCCTCCCTTGGCTTCGCTCCTCTCCTTTGCCAAGGAGAAGAACCTCTCCGATTTTGAGTTCTTCTGCCACCTGCGCAAGGCGATGGCGACTGACCATTTGCGAGCGCAAATGAGTAAGAACTCCTTCTGGCTCCTCTGGGAGTCGGTGGTAAGCCTCCTCGGTGACCACGAGCTGAAGGACCGCATCCCCCAAAAATTCAAGCCTTTGATTATCTCCCACCTCTTCCTTGCTTTCGGGCAGGTAGGAAGGGTGGGTGAGGGCTTGTCGGAGGAGCAAACGGTTAGCAAACCGGTACCCCAATCGTTTTTCCAACCCAGCCACCTTTCGGGCCCACCCAGGTGGGAGAGCGGGACGGATACGGTTCATGGAACTCTTCTAGAAAAAATAGGGCAAACGGGCTCGTTCTTCCAATTCCCTTGGCCGGCTGGGCCTTTTGCGACCAAGGATTTTTATAAAAGACCTTCAAAAACACGCTAGCTCTGCGGCGGGGAAGGTCTCCTCTTTTCCAAGTCTTCGGCCAGGTAATGGGCTTCAGGGACGTTCAGAGTCGCAAGTTCTTTTCTTGGGTGGAACTTCTGGTGAACCGCAAGAAGCCTTTGAGCCTCCACATGCGTATACCTTTGGGTGGTGCTTAAGCTTGCATGACCCAAAAGCTCTTGAATCACACGTAGGTCCGCACCGTGGGTCAAAAGATGGGTTGCGAAGGAATGCCGCAAAAGATGGGGATGCAGTTTTGCGGCAAGCCCAGCACGTTGGGCAGCCCCTCGAACGATCTCGTAGACACGACGTGGTGTCAGTCGCTTTCCGTGTTGGGCTAGGAAAAGTTCTCCTCCGGACGTTTCTCTCTGGAGAAACGGTCGACCGCGTTCCAAATAGGCAATGAGAGCCCGACGGGCTGGCCCGCCAATGGGAACGATTCGTTCGCGGTTCCCCTTACCCAGGACACGAAGGGTTGCCGTGTCGGGAGAAAACCACTCGACTCGCAGTCGTACCAGTTCGCCCAGGCGAATACCCGAGGCGTAAAAAAGTTCGAGAATCGCCCGATTTCGTAAACCAAGGGGACTCTCCGGATAAGGGACCCTAAGAAGTCGTGTGATCTCCTCCTCCGAAAGCACGTGAGGGAGTGCAAACGGAACTCTTGGGGTTGGCAAGAGGGCGGTGGGATCGTGATGGATGGTTCCCTTTTGCAGAAGGAACCGAAAAAAATGTTTAAGCGCTACGATCAAGATTTTTACCGAGGAAGGCGAGAGCCGGTGGGTTCGCTGTTCGTCCTGGAGATACTCCTCAATGTGTTGGCGTTGTACTTTCTCGACGGGAACTAAGCCGTAGCGTATCTGGACCCAGCGAGCGAACCGTTCCAAGGCCAGTAAATAGACGATTTGAGAATTTTCCGCCTGGCCACGCTCTACCGCAAGATACGCAATACATTGGTTCCTTTCCTCTTCCCATATAGAAGGGAGCGCACATGTTGGGTTTTTGGGGGGCATTTGCGAGCCGTTCTTTAGCTGGTAAGTCGAGAAAGAGTTTCGGGATCTCGCACGTCGACCCAGGAGCAGGTCAGGGGCACACCTTTTAGCTTGCCAGAAGAAGCTAAAACTCGTAGGGCGTCGGTGAGTTCATATTCCCCTCGAGGCGAAAGGCCAACACGTTCCGTAAGGGAAAAGACGGCCGGCGAAAGGGCATAAATCCCTGCGTTATAGTAGGCTCCCTGTGCAATCTGGCCTGCGGGTTTTTCCAGGATTTCTAAGACTTTGCCCTGCGGGTCAAGAAAGACCGCGCCCCCTTGGGAAAAATCCTGGTTACGGACACAAGCGATGACTCCTTCCGGCTCATAAGCCTCGAGTAGCTCACTATAAGCGGTGGGATCCACCAGGATGTCTCCGTAGGACAAAAGGAATGGGTCATCATTCACCCATTGCCGTGCGACCTCCAAGGCTTTCGCTGTTCCGTTGGGGATGCTTTGCCGTCCGTAGGTAATCGAAACTCCCCACCGGCTTCCATCGCCAAAGTAGGCTTCGACTACGTGGGCTTGATGTCCAGTCACCAGGAAAAAATCCGTGATCGTCGTTGCATCACGAATGCGCACAAGGATCGTTTCCAAGATGGGCTTCCCTTGCACAACAAGCATCGGCTTGGGAATGTCCCGAGCGAGATCCTTCATGCGCGTTCCTTTGCCTGCTGCCAGGAGAACAGCTTTTCGCCAGGAAGGACCTTTGGTCAAAAGTTCACCTCCCTTACCAAGATAGGCCAGGACCCGAGTGGTTCCCCTTTTGCCAAAGAGGGAACGTGCTCTCCAAAAAACTCCGGACCAGAGCCGCTGCTTTTCCTCGGTGGCTTACAATGGCTTTGTGTGCGGGCAACATTTCCGCAAAAGTTTGGCGATACCCGTCTGGCACAAAGATGGGGTCGTATCCAAATCCATGTCCCCCACGCTTTTCCGGCACAATCTTTCCCCAGCAGAGCGTTTGACAAGAAAAAACAATTTGTCGCCTGTATGCAAGCACGGCCACGCAACGGAAGCGCGCTTTCCGTTGCCACTCTGACCAGCTTCGAGCAAGGGCCAAAAGACCATCGATCCCTGCCTGCCCGGGAAAAGGTTCAAAGCGTGCGGACTGCGGTCCCGGCGCCCAGTCAAGCCCAGCGACCTCCAGACCTGTGTCTTCTCCAAGGATCAAACGTTCCGGGAGCTGAGAGGAAATCCAAAGAGCTTTCCTTCGTGCATTTTCCCAATAGCTCCATCCTCCTTCCGCAGGGAGCATATTCCGGTGCGGTGCGGGCAGTGGCCTAACCTGCCATTTGGGTTCGAGCAAATGTTTCCACTCGAACATCTTAGCTCGATTGGAACTTGCCAAGAGGATTTGCCTGCGGAATGGAGGGACGAAGGGGGCCTTGCCTGCAAGGGATCCTCGGTGGGTTGAAATCCCGGCTAGCCTCAGCGCGAGTGGGCACCTGGAAGAAATTTCCTGGGAAAGAAACGAAGCCTTCCCGCCAAAGGGCGCAGAATTGCGGACGCCCATTCTATCCAATCGCCTGCGTTACTCCTTGGGTTTCCAGAATTCGGAAAGCGCGCATCCACCAAACGCCGAGGCGATCATGAGCAAAAGGAAAAGGATCCCGTGAGGATGCCCTGTTATTGCAGAAGCGATCCACATGCATGCAGCACCTACGGGAGCATAGACCCACTTCTTATCAGGGACAAAAGACGTGATGAGCGAAAACCCAAAAAGTAACAAGAGAATCTCGCCACCGCCGACGATAATGGGTGGCGGGAACGGATGAAAATGGACAACTGCCCAGCCGATTCCACCAGCAACGGCGAGGATGGGGAAAAACTTGTTTAAGTCAATGGGGTAGCGGGTCTTGGTCTTCATTTTCGCTTTATCCAATATCGCCCAGTTCTAGGCAGGAGCAAAGCTCTCGCATTCCATGGAGGAGCCTGGTGGGAAAAAAGCTGGTGCCCCCGGAAGGTTGCACAGCACCGAGGCCTGTGGTATGGAAACAGGAGCAGCGGAAACAGTGCTTCTGTACTGATTAACCCCTCAAGAGGAATCTGGAGGGGTCGACGCGCGGTTAGCTCAGTGGTAGAGCACTACCTTGACACGGTAGGGGTCGGAGGTTCAATCCCTCTACCGCGCAGGTTTCTTTCTTAGGGGGTTTCAACTGTTTTTCGTCGTTTCCTTTGTTCCATTGCGGTTGGTATGCAGGGACGCTTTTGGGCTCCTTTTTCTTCGTTCTGGGTTCGAAACTCCGTTATGGCCGAAATTGCTGGCGGGCGAAGGTGATTTTTGAAACCTTTTCGTTGTGGCGTTGACGTTGGGTAGAAGTTGAGGGAGGGGGTTCGGGCATTGGAGGAGGGTTTTGGAGGCTACCTGGGTGCTACCGAAGGGGCAAGCCAAGTAACATTTGGCCCAAGGTTCCCGAGATCGCTTTCGCCCGAAGTTCCAGAGGTTGCCGGGTCCCGGAACGCTTTGTCTCCGGAGAGAGGGCAAGCCCTGTCAGGGGGGCAAGTAAACGAAATGGAAAAAGGTTTACGCTTCCAAACCGGAAGCTACCGACGGGAACCCAAGAGGGTGTGGGAGCTTTGTCTGCAGAAAGTTTTGGTGACGCGGTGGTTGCTTCTTTTAGAGTGATTGCGTAAACTTGCCGGCGGCTGTGGACCTAACGGTAGGAAAGCTTGAGCGGGTCATTCCCCAAAAGGAAGGCCAGCATCTTCGGGTCGGGTTGGTAACAGGGTTTGAGCCGGAAGAGCTTCTGCAGTCGCTTCACGCAACCAATCTTTTGCCACTTTCCGTGGGCATCCTTTTTGCTAGTGGCCCCTATGATCATCCCAAGCTCTTTGAGGAGCTTGTTGAAAGACTTCCTTGCCCGATATGGGGCTTTTCAGCTGCGGGACTTTTGCACTCAGGGAGTGACGATTTTCAAGTGAGAGGCTTGGCGTTGTTAGGGATCCAGAGTTTTGGGGATGTGTTTTCGGCCTCCACTGTGCTCGGGTTTCCCAAAGGCAGCGAGGAAGCCGGCAGGCTGGCCCGAAGAGCGTTCGAGGGGTGCCGATTTGGGCCTGAGCTTCTCTACCTTGCGTTGGCAGCGAGGCCTCCAGCAGAAACGGTAAAGTTTTCTCCCTTCACCCTCCTTGTGGGCCATTCAGATGTTGGCAGTGAGGAGGAAAACCTAATGGGTATCAGTCAAGAGCTTGGGCGCAGCGTGCGTATTGTGGGGGGCACGGCTGGGGATACCCTTTTTTTAGAACGAGTAAGCGAGCGGTATTGCTACGGGGAAGGACGTGCGGAAAAAGGTGCTCTTTCTCTGTTGGGAATTGCCACCACTCTAAAAAATGGAGTCGGCATGGCTAATGCTTTTCGGCCAGTGAAAGGAAAAGGTGCCTTTGTTACCGAAAGCTTGGGTCGTCAAGTAAAGACGTTAGACCACAAGCCGGCGGCGGATGTATATGCCGAACTTGTCGGAGCGCAGTCATGGGAGGAGGCCCAAGCGTATTTCAAAAGCCATCCTCTGGGAATCGTGGAGGTGACTACCGGTTACTGGCAGGTCAGGAGTCCCGCTGCGATCGGAGCTGATGGGTCGCTTTTCTTTTTTTCTCATGTACCCCAAGGGAGTGGGCTGACGCTTCTCGAAACGGATCGAGAAGCGCGCATCCAATCCGTTCGTGCTGCCGTACGGCGAGCTCTTGCAGATGCGGGGTTCCCCAAGCGGATCGCGGCCGTTATAGCGTTTAACTGCGTACTTTGCCATCAGCAGGCCCTTTCGCTTGCTTGCACTCGTGAGGAGTTGAGAGCGATTCAGCAAGAGGTGGGTTGGGACGTGCCGATCCTGGGGGCTTCGACCTACGGCGAAACGGGAACGACGGTAAGCGGAACGGTGGGTCACCACAATCAAACGATAACTCTTTGGGTTCTGGCGGATGAGGCATGCACAGAATAGGAACTTCTACCTTTGAGTGGCTGACTTCATGAAGCTTGGCCAATTAGCACTGGGTGAGTATCGGTTGGAAGACACTCATATTCTATATTCTAGCCAGTACCTTGCGCGAGCCTGGTTTCGAACGGAGATCTACCAAGAGTATCGGAAGGAGGATAACCCGTAGGTTGGAACTAAAGAGGGTTTTGACTACTATGTCGTAACCGGTAGTTGTTTCGTACATCTTTCTCGGTTCTCTTTTTAGGATAATTTTCCCTAAGCCCGCCTTTTAATAGAAAACGGGTTTTGCTTGGGCTTTGAGGAGTTCATGGCAAATTCCCCGGTGGACTTCCCTCTTGAAATCCATGCAATCTATAGGTCAAAGATGATAGGTTGACTTTTTGGGGTGGCCGTGACGTTTCAAGTTTCAGCAATAGCAAGAAAAAAATTCTGTATGATAGGAAGCTTGCTTTGTTATAAAGCGTACGGATCGAAAATCTTTCTCATGAGAAAATGAGTTGGAAACTCTCAAAATAGCACCTAAGGATTTCCTGTGGTTGTAGGCCTGGGGAGCGTTAAAGCTTCTGCTAAGTTCCGAGCTTCCGCATCAGGCCGTCCAAGAGGGGAAAGGCGGAAACGCCACTCAAGAAAAGCAAGGATGGACGCTGTTTCGTAATTTTTATGGTCCACGTGTCCCCCTTTAGCATAAGGGGAAATCAAAATGGCTGGGACACGAGGCCCTGGTCCATAGGCGTCCCGCTTGGGAGGCGGCACATGGTCATAAAATCCCCCATACTCGTCATAGGTAACGATAATGAGGCATTGGCTCCAGTAGGGAGAGTTTCGCACGGCATCAATGAGCCGCACCACATGCTTTTCTCCATCCCAGACATTGGAAAGTCCTGGGTGCTCGCTGTGCCTGTCCAAAAGTTTGACGAAACAGACCTTGGGAAGTTTCCCTTGGCGGAGATGAGTCAAAAAATCCTTTAGGTCTTTAAGATGGAGCTTTCGATCCTGCGAGTTTTCATGGTAGCGGTCAAAGTAGACGAAGGGTTGATGATGGTATGCAAACGTAGGATCGGGATGATGGTTTAGAGCATCGTCCCATCCCTCGCTGTACCAAGCCCAGGGAACACCGGCATCCGTTAGCCGATCCCCAATGGTAGGGAATGTTTGAGGAGGAAGGAGAAGCTCGGAAGGGATGCCAGGAGGATGCGGTTCGGCTCGGCTAAAACAGGTGTTAACGGCGATGCCATCCGGGGAAACGGCAGCCTTTTTGGCAAGGCCGATGAGATTCCCTTCTGCATCGAATATGGGCTTAGCCCTCACTTCAGGCGGAGCATTGGGCCAGACAGGCAACCGAGCAGACACAAGGTAGATATGGTTGGCAAAGGAGCCTCCAAAGACGCCTTGGAAGAAGTGATCTAAGAGGGTATAAGTTTTGGCGTAGGGAAAGAGAGGAAGCTCCTGTGTCTTATAAAATCCCATGGTAAGGGCGCCCGTTTCGCTCCATGCGACATAACGGTCGAGCTTTCCCTCGTGAATTTGGAGCTGGTTCGTGTAAAATTCATGCGTGGGATCCGGCGTACGGTCTCGCAAAGAGATGTAGCGGTTCAGAAGAAAAGGGCGGTTTGGCAAAAGAAGTGGAAAGCGCCGATCGACTTTCGGCAAGAATCCTTTATCCTTCTCCTCCTCGCGTGAAGGCAGGCGCTCGATAACCGGCGGGAGGAAAGCGTAGGGAAATCCGCTACAACTTTCTTGTAGACGCAGTGCATGGGAAGACTCAAGACCCTCAGCTCCGGGGAAAAGTCCGTAAAGATTATCAAAGCTGTGGTTTTCTTGATAAATAATAATGACGTAGTGAATGGGGCAGTTTCCGGGACCCTCCAGGGAGAGTGACGCCGGCTGGGGCGCCGCAACCAGGCTCCAGGCAAAAGAAAGGTAAGTGTAAAGCCATAGGAGGCTGCTTAAACAAGGGGAAAACTCGGCAAAGGCTTGCTTGCTCCTTGAGCGCATCAGCGAATGGAGAGCCATGTGGGAAGGTTGGAATTTGTTTCTAGCGGAGGGTGTCTTTGCTTTGCAACCACAAATGGGAAGTTACCAAAACCACCGAGGCTTTTTGGATCCAAGGACAATTCACCGGCGCATCCTTGGGTAAGGAAAAGTTCCATGGCGATCGCAAAGAGAGCGAGTTCGGAATCAAGCAATTGCGTGCAGCCTTGCCCGGCTTATCTTCTGCATGCGCCGGCAAAAGGGTGGATCTTGCAGGCTAGCGGAAGTGAATTTCCACCCGGTAACTATAGCTCTAGCTAAGGACACCCGAAATGGGCACGGGTGATAACGCTAGTAATCAAGCCCTCTGGCCAAAAGGTCTAGAAAGCAAAAGAGTCTGGCAAATAAGCCTAATAGGACAGGAATTCTTAAGGAAACGCCTCGAAACACGTAGTGCGGGCGTCAAGCTCGTGCCGGAGTCTCCCTGGGCAAGGCGCGTCGCGCTATTGAGCAAGTACATGCCTGCGTAGGGCGATGCACGAATACTGGAGGCGGATCCAGCTCAAAGTGCGGATCGGTCCCCGGATAGACCGACTGCTGTCCGGTAAGGCGTCCGGGTCGGATAGGTCCATGGTACGGTTGAACTCGGAGAAACGCTGAGGGAGGCGAGGAGCCGAACTTTGTAGAAAAAACATCGGAGGGAGCGAAATCCCAGGGGAGAGTGACGAAGATTTTAGAACCTTCTGCGTGGGCTTGGCGGGTCGACGACAATGTTATTAAAAACTCAAGGGTTGCCAAGAGCGAAACAGTATAAGGACGCATAAGATTTTTGATCGCAGGATATCACAATGAGCTTGAGTGCGTGGGCCAAGCGGCGGTTCGTTTGCCTGTTCGCGCAGGCTAGGTTACCAACCGGAACGGTGATTGTTCGCCTGGAGTCCTCATAAGCCGATCGGATGAACCTGTACGCGCGGCTGCCCAGCCGTCACGAAAAAGCGGATTGAGAAGGGCAATTGGCTTGGGTTCTCCGAGTTTTTTCTTTGGCAAACCATTGTGGATCGGGAAGGTCGTCAGTTGAGGTCGGCATCCGGGATGAACCGCCATCGCAAGGGGGGCTGATCGCGCTGCTTCGTGATTCCAAGGCTGGCGTCATCCTGGTCGAGTGGTGCGACGGGCTAATGCACTTCGGTTTCGAGTACCGGGAAACGGTATTGGGCGTGCAGAGTCAAATCGATCCTGGTGGTAGGTCCCAAATAAGATGGCAGGACGATATCGTGCGCAAGCTCAATGAGGAGATCGTTTCATCGTGTGCCAGGTTTTACCGAGAAGAAATCCCCGCAAGCAAGCGTGCCGAGAAGGCGGCTCGGAAGCCATGGATGAGTAAGCTGCCAATTTTCATGTAGGAGACCACGTTTGAGCCTGATGGCGGGAGAAGTTTTGCTTCTTGGTGACGCCTATACGGCGCTCTCCGAGCGAGCGGAAGCGAAATTTTTTTCTGCCAGATGCGGGCTTGTGTTTCGCTCAACGAGGGCAATCGATCGGTCCTGCTCCCGTTTGGCTTGGCTGCCCGAGAGTTCCAAGCCCTCCGGGTGGGAGCTTAAAGAAACGATCGCTTTGATGGGCGAAAGACGGCACAAGCTCATTGAGGGAGCTAAGGAGTGGGATTGGGGGAGTGGAAAGGGTCGTCAGGGAGCTCGAGGAAAACGCGCCGGGGAGCGAACGTTTTGCACGAGAAAAAGCGCTGGCTGGCCATCCTCCCGACCAAGTTTTACGCGTTTTTCCCCGAAGAGAAGCCCCGAGCGGCCAAGTTTCCTTTTTCCTAAAGAAAAAGCCTGGGTCGCCCTCCGAAACAATCCATGTGGTCCAGCTGCCATCATGGACAACGAAACATACCCCAGAGTTACCGCTAGCGGCTGTCAGGCCCGCTCAATCCCCTCTACCCTCCGGATCCCTCCCTGAGAACCGTGGTCAATCCCACGAGCATGAAAAGCGAGACCATAGAGGGCTAGTGGCCCATTGGGCGTCTTTCGTATCAATGACTTACGACGTAATCAGCGAAGGTGAGCTATCGGCTGCGCAAGCTCGTTTGTATCCCATTTCCCCGTCTTATCTCTAAAAAAACCGGGCCACGAGAAATCGCCTCCTTTTTACCATAGGCGGCTAATCATTACCTGTGAACGAGGTTCTATCGAAGACCTGACGGGACGAGTATAAGGATAACCGGCGGCATTCGAAACTTCCCGTTCTTTCGGATGCCCACTTCCGTCACGGTCAGAAAGTTCGAGGGAGATTTTTTGTTTTCTTTCTCGTAAAACAACGGGTGACAAAAAGAGAAAGTGGCCTTTGCGCTTTATACGCAAGCTTTTTTGGCCTGTGTCTTGCCCTTTTTTCTTACCGGAAGTGCTAGAAGCTTTTTTGCAAAAAGGAGAGCTCCCAACGGGACCCTTACCTATCATGACGCAGCCGCTCCCGCCCGCATGGCTTCCGGAACTTCCACGAGCCGACCCGTTGTTACGTCGTAGACAAAACCGTAGATCG
>NZ_CAJNOB010000008.1 GCF_905250085.1 Candidatus Methylacidithermus pantelleriae | reverse complement strand
CGGTCACACGATGGCAATGGTCTCCTATGTGGATCTTGTCTGTTTTACAGTACGCATGCACGAAACACCCCGAACGACAACCCTACGGGGAATCGAGAATCTTTTCCGGAGTGGTGCTCGGGAGGTTGTTCTTTTGGCCAATGGATTTCGCCCGCTGGATCTTGACCGCTACACGGGTTATTCCGGAGCCTATTACTATGGCTATAGGGGATATCGGCGCAACACGACAACGGTAGAACAGTTCCCAAAAGCCGGAACTCCTGGGAAGGACGGTATACACGATGGCATTGTAAGGACGGCGAAAACGTTCTCGTGGGGCGAACTCGGTCGTTATCTTGAGGCGTGCTACCGGTCTCTCCTTGGGCGTAAATGAAAAAACCCCAAGAGCCCGTTCGCTACTGAGGCAAACTAATTGGCTGGTTCCGTGGAGAGATTCTAGCAGCACCCAGGATGCGGGAGAACGGGCAAGAAGCCTGGCAGAGGAATTTTGGGTATCTCCTTTTGAGACCCTGGAGGATTTCTTCCCTCTTTGCGCTCGCGTTCTACTTCTTCGGGCCGCTTCAGCGGGCTAGCCCTTTGGATCTAAGCACGACCACTGAGGCCGTCCCAGGGCTAGGTTCTACGGAAGGACCACTACCAATAACCAGAGAATCTTCCGAGTTTCAGAAAGCACAAAGTCTCCTGCGAGTCGATTGGCTTAACCTGGATTGCGACCTTCAAGTTGATACCTACTATGACAGTAACATCTTTGGCCGATTTCGCGACCTGGTAGGCGATTTTGTAACGAGGGTAAACGGGGGCTTTCTTCTTGGTCTAGGAGATACCAGGGAAAAAAAACGAACCTACTTGTCTTTACTGGCCGCTCCAGGGGGAGTTCTCTACTGGGATCACGGAGACCTCGATTACTTCAACCGTTCGGTCCTGTTAAATGGAGCATGGATTACAGAAAAATTGCGATTCGAACTCTCTGGAGGCTATCAGAAATATCTCCTAGGGGTTCAGGATTTGTCTACCTTTGCCGTAGCACCGCTTCCGGTCGTTGCTCTTCCAGAAGTTTTAAGGCTTGTGACCACGCACGCCGAGTACATGCCCATCATGGTCCGTACCACTTATGATATCACTCCACGAATTCGACTGGATTGGGATGGTGCGTACGAGATCTATAATTTTGATTCGGGGATTCCTGACGTTAAAAAAGAAAGAATCGGAGGCGGGGTTCTCTACCAGGCCTTTGCCAAAACTCAGATCGGCATATACGGTCGAGCAGGAGTGCTTCATCAGGTGGCCAACCCACAACAAGATTGGCAAACCGTGGGTGGGAGAATCGTCTACCAATATGGGCCAAAGACTTCCCTAACTGCAGGTGGTGGAGTTGCTTTTTTGGCGACGACTGGCGGGGTGCAAAAGACCATTGGTGTGTTTAGCCTTGGGTGCCGCTATGTCCCAACCGAAAAGATCCTGCTAGACTTTCGGGGTTACCGAGACTTTGATCCCTCGCTTCTTTTTGGTTCGCAAGATTTTATCGTAACCGGCGGTGAAATCCGGTTAGGCTGGAAACTGTCAGAGCGATGGATGGCAAGCGTCTATGGGATCGCACAGGAACTGTCCTACTTTACCACGAACCGGAGTCTTCCTCTGCTAACTGCTCAAGCTCGCGTATTTGGAGCGTGGCCTGAACTCGCCTACAGTTTCGAAGATCGGTACAAATTGCGCGTCTTTATCCGGTGGTCACAATTTGAAATTCCTGCGGTTGTGGAAGACTGGCAAGGGGGAGTATCGGTGGAGGTTTTTTTTTAAAACGGCGCCATCGGGATTGGTTCCGAGTGGGTTACTTTTTGGGGTTGGTGAGTGCGCGGGAGGCGGGATCGTCGTTATCGGAGGAGGCTAAGCGTGGTTGGCCTGGATGGGATGTGGAGTAAAGCAGGTCTCAAATGGGTGGAATGGCAGGAAGGTTTTTGTCAGTAAATAGCTGCACGAAGTCCAACCGAGTGCCGGCTGGGAGCGGGACGGTCAAGAGCTTGCACGGGACCTTCTTAAGTAGTGGGATCGGGCTTGGAGTCGAATGGGTTAGTGCCTTTTTGTTCCTGGCGAAGAGCGAGTAGACGGGTAGTAGCTACTCTTGCGGGGTGTTTCTACGCATCTTTCTCTTGTCGATATGGCGTGTGACGCGCCAGAGGCGACTCGGATTGGATGAAGTTGAGGTTGGCTCGTGGGCAGCTGGAAACGAGCCTGACGAGTGGAGTGAGGATGTGAGGGCTTTGGACGTGAGCGGTGGTGAGTGGCCGGTAGCTAGGGCAAGTCTTCGTGTTGTGGGATGGCCATGAAAGAATGGCTTGCCCTGGGAGGTTCGAGGAGGAAGGAATGGGTGTCGTGGGGAGGCCTTATACGAAGATGGGAGCACAAGGGTCTTATCTTACTACGCTATGTGTGAAAAAAGGGCGTGATCGTCTCAACTGGGGTTGGGAGTCTTATCGCAGGTTCCTAACGCGCCTCTTGTTGTTGTATGGGTGGACATGGATGAGATAGATGTGTGGAGCGTGGAATGGCTGCGCGAGGGTGGCTGCAAGCTGAAAAGGTATCTGAGGGAGGATCACTTGTGTGTTGATTGGGAACTGGCTGCAAAGGGTCAAGGCAATGAGTGGCGTGGTTGTAGATAGGAGTCAAGATGGGAACGACCCTATGGCCGATGATCCTGCATGCGGAGGAGCTTCTTTGGACATATGTGGAAGAGCGGCTGGAAAAGGGTATCATGGAGGATGGGAGGAGTGGGATTGGAGGAAAGGGATCGCCTCGAAGGGCGTGAATGAGAATGTGTGAGTTGGAGCTTTGAGGTGAGAGGGGTGTTATAAGGTACCTACGGGGAACGAGGGGAGGTGGACTGGGACGGTCTTATGGAATGGCGAGCGGGTCTGGATAGGTAAAACCGCGTGGCAAAGAGATGGGGTTTTTGTTTATGGGAACGGTGGAAAGCTGGGAACCGCCTTGGCGGTGGTGGGGAATGGGAGAGGCAAGGTGTGACGCGGTAGGGGATAACTGAGGATAAGTGTGCAATGCGTGGGCTCAATGTCAGTAGCGAGGAGGAGGGAGGAGCGTTCTGGGGGCATTGGCGAGACGCGCTCAGGCGCGCGGGTGGGATATCGGGAAGGTGGGTTTAGCGGTAGCTTCTCGGGTGGGTCGCGTAGGAAGGAAGAAAAGCGCGTGGCTTCTGGGAGAGACAGCAACAATAGTGTGGCGTTCGGTTGGGGGATCGTCAGGGACGAAGTCGCTTTGTTTCGTAAGGACCAGTCTTGGAAGGTCCTCTCCTGTCAGGTTGACTTTTCCTTCCGGTGCCGAGCGCGGGGCGTGGCTCATGGCGAGTTTTTCTAAAAGCATCGGGTTCATACGATATGCCCTGAGTCGAACGCAGGGCGTATGTGGCTCTTCTGATTTGTGTTGGGAGGTACTGCTCGGGTCTTCTTTTTTTCGGTGCGATTGCGAAGCCCTATTGGGCGCAGTTCGTTGTGTTGAGTCTAGCAAAAAGATCTTATGGGGGGGTAAGTCGATCGAATAGCTGGGCACGCCTTGCTAGTTCCTTTATCCTCCGATTGGCGAGAAGGAGACGGAGGATGTATCGAGTAGCACCTCGAGCAAGGGTCTATTCGAGCGTAGTTCAGCTGCCGTGTACGTTGGATCGATTGGGATTGTGATCCGCCTGCATGTGATGTCGTCAATGGGTCGGCTGGTGGGGGTAGGTTGACGATGGGAATTTCCTGGCCAGACAATCCTTGAGCCCGCGTGGAAAGGTGTTCTCGTCGGTCTCACGCGATACAGGGAAAAGGTGTTTGAACTTGGTACCCAATCTCAACCTTGGGAAACCGGAGCTGGTATCCGGGTCAGGTTTTACCACGCCTGGGGCCGCGGACCGATTGGGGCTGGCCTTAATTCTTTTTCTGGGTTTTCGGCGGTGATCGATCATATCCTCCCCCTGGTATTTCTGGTGGTTCCCAATACGGAGACGCTTCCTCGAGCGACTGGGACAAGGTACCCCGGGGATCTTACACACATTGGTGGTTGCTTCCCAGGGTCTGCTTGGAGATTCCATTGCCCTTGTGGCCCAGCGCGGCACTTACATGCGATGCGGAGCCGTGGCTTCTATGTCTTGCGGTAAAACCCTTAAGCAAATCTCTAAACCGGAAGGGCAGCGTGGTTAGATCCTTGGAAGATCAAAGCGATCACCAGTTGCGCTTGCACCGCTTGGCTATTTCGGAGCTACGTGGTTGGGAAGCAAAAGACAAAACAGTCCAGCTTCACCAGGTGTTTCAGAGGCGCTGGTTTTTTTGCATGACCAAGCCCGGGGTCGGGAGAATGCCTCGGACAGGACACGATTCCATAAAAGAGAAGTAAGGTCAAGCTCATGCCAGCTCGGTGCATTCGGATCGCTCATCTTGTGTCTCATCCAATCCAGTATTTTGCGCCCGTATATAAGGAGATTGCTAACAGGAGGGAGGTCGAGCTTAGAGTATACTTTTATTCGGACGCTTCCGTAACCTCTTGCTTCGATCCCGGGTTTTGCCGCAAAGTGAAATGGGACATTCCCCTTCTAAACGGATACGCCTATCGCTTTTCGAAGTATGGGTATGGGAAGCCTCCACCGGACCCCTTTTTTGAGTTTCCAAGGTGGGATGTCATTCGGGAATTGCAGGAAACTTCCTTTGATGTCGTGTGGATTCACGGATACACGTATGTAACACACCTACTCGCAGGCTTATTGGCTTGGGGCCGGAAGAGGCCAGTGCTACTTCGAATGGACTCCAACCTGGTGGACCCAAGACCGCCGTTGGTGGGATGGCTGAAGGAGAGAGTTTTGCCGGTGTTCTTCAGGCGGTGTTGGGGTCTTTACGTGGGGCAGCTGAATAAAAAGTATTTTCTCCACTATGGGGTAAACAAAGAGAGATTATTCGCAGCTCCCCACTGTGTGGATAACGAGTTTTTTCGTGAACAAGATCAAGCGCTTGGCAAGAGTAAGAAGCGTTGGAAGCAGGAGTTTGGGATTACCGATGGTTTGCCTGTAATCTTGTTTTGTGGAAAGTTGGTTCCCAAGAAAGACCCTTTGGGCTTATTGGAAGCATACGCAAAGATAAAGGAGAAAGCATGGTTGCTATTGGTGGGTGACGGGCCATTGCGGAGGGCGGTGACGGAGTACGTGCGCCAGAACGGCTTAAAGCGTGTCGTAATGGTCGGCTTTCTGAATCAAAAGGAGATAGGCAAGGCGTATTGCATCGGGGATGTATTGGTATTGCCTTCTCGGTGGGGAGAAACGTGGGGACTCGTGGTGAATGAGGCGATGAACTTTGGTTTGCCAATCATTGTTACGGAGAGAGTCGGATGTGCACCGGATCTAGTCTTGGAAGGGGAGAACGGATTTGTAGTTCCAGCGGGAGACCCGGTGTTTCTGGCCAAGGCGATCGACAGGGTATTGGGAGATCCGGCGCTGAGGGCGCGGATGGGAGAAGTGAGTCGGGAGATTGTGAATCGGTACACTCCCAGAGTTTGTGCCGATGGCATTATCAAGGCGTGTCTTGCGGCAGTGGGGCGAAAAGAAAAGGTTGCGGGGGAGGTGTGAGGGATTGGAGAGGGCAGAAGGTAATTGGGAGGATGGTTGAAAGGGTGTTCGAGGGTAGACTGGTGATGGTTGCCGGCTAGCGTCATGGGGCGGAGAGGGTTATTGCTTCTCAAGATCCGGGTGCGTGGGATCGGTAGCGGTCGTTGGTCCAAGGGTCTCCCGCGGAATCCGACCGAATAGATCGTGCTCGGTTTCAAAAGTGGACCCGGGGCACTTGGTGGGTGGTTGCTCGGAAAAGAAGATATGTGCTTCTGGGTTTGACGTGGGGCCCACGAAAGTGGAAAAGGCCACGACTTGAGCGCTCTTGTATGGAGTTAGGTAAGCTCGATTGTAAGGATGGGACCAAAACATGGAGCACAGGAGGATCGTTGAGGAAAATGGGTCCTCATTCTCTGTTTTGGCATCCTCGAGCTATTCTCAATGATCGTTTTCTTTTCCGAATTATGACCACGGACGTTGCTTCCGCGGTTGGTGCTTTTCTTAGCACACCGCTTTTCGGTGGTCAGGCGATCGAGCCTGAAGTCGATGGTGGATTCGGTAAGAAGGCGGCCGCGGGATGCAAACGGAGGGGTTACAGCACCGGTGTACTTTGGGGACCCGTATCTAGAACAGGGTTGAACCCAGATGGCTTGATCGCCGGTTTATCGCCAGAGGCGAAAGGCCCATCGGTTCGTTTCGTACCTCGCTGATTCGTCCGTCAACCATACCATTTGGCCTAGGGGCTCCAAGCTATCGAAGCGGTGTTATTGGTGGATTTTCCTGGTTGTATATAAGGCGACATGTGCGATGCGTAGGGAAAGTGTTTCCCTTGTTCGGATCGCCGGAGCGAACGCCTATAACCGTTCCGGAAGAGCGGTAAGTCACCGGATGGAAAACCCTCGATCGGGAAAAAGGCCCTCTTTGGTTCGCCCGGTTTGTTGAGACCGAAAAATGGTCTAGGTTACCGTATCCTATTCTCTGCTCGGAAAATGTGTAATGATACGAATCTGAGAAGCCTATCGGGTAGAAAGCCTGTTTCACTGGTAAAGAAAAAGTCTAGGCTCGTACAGTGAGTCGGAGCGATGAAAACAGTTGGAATCTTTCCGATGTCTAGAGCAGGTGAGGATGGAAGCCGGTACATGGCAAGTGCTTCTGCAGATCGGTTCGTGCGACCTCGGGTGGAAGTGGGTACGAGGTCCGAGTGTGAGCGCCCTCGGATAAATAAGAAGAGAACGGTTGTTCTCATTGGTAACTACGAGGGTGAAAAGGGAAGTATGGATCGGTTTCGGAGGATTTTGGAGGGAGGACTGTCATGGGAAGAGAGCGATTGGGAAATAATCACAATTCGGCCAAGGAAAATCATTGGTGCTATCAATGATAGGGGAAAGGTGGGGAAGTGGCTATCCTATGTGGATAAATATCTTTTGTTTCCTTTGGCGTTGAAAAGGATATTGAAGAGGATCGGAAGAAGGCCAGAGGAAACCATTTGTCATATCTGTGATCACTCGAATGCGGTGTATTACTGGATTCTGAGGAGACGGCCGGTGGTCGTGACGGTGCATGATCTTATTGCGGTGAAAAGCGCGATGGGGTTCTTTGATGGGAAAAGGGTTGGATGGAAGGGGCGGCTTTTACAGAGGGTGATTGCCAGCGGGTTGAGGCGGTGCGAGTTTCGGGCGTGCGTGTCGGAGTCAACAGCGTTGGACTTGGAGGAGGTTTGTGGGCAATCGGCGAGGCTGCGGAGTCGGGTGATACCTTTGTGCGTGGACCCTGCGGTTTGGGAAGTAGCGGAAGAGACGAGAGCAGGGAGAGATGACACAGAACGCTGGCGAAGGGAAATAGGGGGAAGGTATATCGTGCATGTAGGAGCGAACGTTTGGTACAAGGGACGGGATCGGTGTCTAGATATCTACCAGGCGTTGAGGGGGCTTGTCCCAGATCCTCCACTACTTGTGTTTGCAGGAGAGAGAGCGGGGGAGGTTTACGGTTTTCGGCATCCGGTGTTCCGTGACGGATGGGCGCGGGATGTGGGATGGCTTTCCGATAGAGATCTGTGTCTTTTGTATCACGAGGCTGAGCTGCTGCTCTTTCCTTCGCTCTATGAAGGATTTGGATGGCCTATTCTAGAGGCGCAGGCATGCGGTTGTCGGGTGGTTACCACGGATCGGCCTCCGATGACAGAGATTGGAGGGGAGGCAGCGGTATACATTAATCCGGATGATGTGAAGGGAAGTGCCCGGAAGGTGGTTGCCCTGCTGAATGAAGACGAAACGAGCAAGCGAAAACGGATCCTGGCTGGCCTGGCCAATGCAAGGCGTTTTTCGGTATCACGAATGGTGGCTGAATACCTGGGCGTGTACGAGGAGCTTTGGATGTCAATGAGAGAGAAAAACACCGTCGGGGGTAGGAAAGTAGAAAACGTGGAAAACATGTGCGCAAAGGCTATGCTTTGGCTTCTTCGAAAGAAGACGGCTTGGGAGAGGCTTCGAGAGCTGGCTCACGAATACAGCTGTGCAGGTCATGGCGATAGCACGGATGGAATGATGGGATCAAGCAGGTGAATCGAGGGAAAGCGATGCATGGCTGGGTGCCGATCGGCGAAGACCTAGGAAGCTGGCGAGTGGGTGCTCTCGGGGACCTGGGGGCTGCCCTAAGGAAGCTCCGGTTGAATCTGGTGCCGTCCCAAAGGCCAAAAAGGGCGAATTGGTTTGGAACGGACGGGCGGAGGAATTCGTCCTGGCGATCGATCGGCCATTGGCTGAGGATCGAATGGGTTACTGGGTATAGGGAAGACGCCATAAATCAATTCCACCAAGAAGTGGGATGTGCCTCAGAAGAGTGGGTTGTAACCGCTCGGCGAAGTACGTGTGCAACCGGAAGCTGGTCCACGGAGATTTGTGATTCATAACCACGGCGACAGCTCGAGTTTTCATCGCATGATATGGCCTTTAGATGCACCGGGGGAGCTCCTAAAGATGGGGAGCCATGCTGCGCGTCGGCATCTTGCTCGATGGGATCATGAGCCAAAGAGTTGGAAACGCCTGGGCCAATTACGTGGCGTAGTTCGAACACAAGGAAATGAATCGACAGCATGTATCGTTTTGCAAGGGACCTCCTGGGCCGTGAAGTCTGACGAAAAACCACCCGTGGAGGTCCTCTCGACGACAAATCGGACGGACAAGAGTGATTCCGGGGTTCAAGTTCATAGGAGGCACCCCTCATGGCGTGTATAGGCACCGGAAGGATGTTCGATCGAGTAAAAAACCCTCCCTGAGATTCCCCGGGGTTCTCGGAGGCGGCTGGTGCGGATCGCTAGGGTGGAGGGTTCTGGAGCCTGCAAAGGTAATGCACATCTTCGAAAGTGCTCTCAAACCTAAAGGCTAGCATTCCGTGACGTGTTTTGTTTGTGGCATTGGCTTTTCACGAAAGGACGCTTCTTAGGGGGCTATTCCTAATTAGAATGATTGGCTCGTCGAGAGCCGGTGAAAAACAAAGAACAAAAAGATGAATCAAGTTGTCACACCAGACAGGGATCAGGTAACTGTTTATCTAGATGCGAATGACTTGGTGCCAGGAAATCGGGTTACGATTGTCGTCCAAGATGTCTATCCGTGGATTTTGTGGAACAGCAACCGAGTCGTGCGCTTTGATATCCGTAGCAGCATCGACGCGGGAACGGTTTTCCTTGATCTCTCAGGGTATTATCCCCAGGTAGATCCAGGTATAAAAACTTTTGTATTTTGTAACTATTTTCTGGGAACGACGATCGAAATTCTTATTCATCAAATCAACACTTCGAACGTGCCTAACGTTGCAGTCATTTCGTTTCTGAAACAGCGGCCGGCGGTGGGTCCAATCTTAGGGACGCTTTTATACACTCCTTTTAGCCTAACGGGGACGTCGGGTCGCAGCCAGACGAGGATCCATACGAATGGTCCAGGGACTCTTGCGCAAGGATACATTGTGCAATTGATGTTTACGGCGGCTTCAATAACAGGAGGCTCGATGAGCTCGTGGGATTTCACGGTTCGACATGCTGGTGAGGCACGGACGAATTTTGGGGGAGGCGATGGTTTGGAATGGCAGTATGTGGCCGATGTCTCCAATGGGACGGATTTTACTCTGAACAGCACGGTATGTACAATCTTCAACTGCTGGGGAGTACCGAGATTTTTCTCGAATACCACTGCCACGCTCCCCAACTCGATGAACAATCCGGTTGCGGTGTTTCCGGGGATGGACATGAATGGAAATGTTTTTGCGGGGAGAGTCACGAAATGGATTTCAGTGCCTGCGTTTCCGGACGAGGGAATCGATCTCTACGTGGGGGCCACGCCAGGGCCAGGCGTGACGGCTTTCACGTTGCAGGGTTTCGTCGGGTACACAGAGATCTTTTAACTTGAGTGGTTGTTTCGGAAAAAAAGGCAAAAAGCGGAGCGGAAGAAGAACGGAAGCGGTTTCCGAAAAAAGACTGCTTGAGACCTGGGACATGGCTCTTGTGTTAGAGGGAGGAGCCGTGGAGGGATCGAGAAGGATTTTTAGGCTAGAAGGCAGCAGCTGATCGGGCTGCGGGGTTGCCCGGAAGGGGGGTTTCGGGAGATGCGCGAATTTGAGGGCGCCCAGAGTGCTTTAGGCAACGACAGGGAGCGGGGCCGTCTGTAGACCTTCGTGAGGGTGAGCTGTAGGAGCGGAGAGAGAACTCTTGCGGTCAGAGCTAGTGACACCGAGTTTTTCGAAAAAGAGAACTGCCAGTGGTAGTAGTTGCGAATCTGTCACGTGAGGCTGGCCTTCTTATGGGGAGTTTGTTAGCAAAATGAGAGCAAGGAAAAGGTTGTTAGTGGGAGGTTGGGCATTAAAGGAACCTGTGTCCTGGATGATTCCGAGGTAACAGACCTACTGGGGCTGCGGCACGGGCTCTTGTCGGGAACAGAAAAAGGCCCTCATCGGCATGCTGAGAGAGATGGTGAGTTGAGGTTTCCAAGGATTCTTTCTGTTATTGGGTCACTGGACCCCTCGGGAGGAGGCCCTCCGGAGGCGTGCGTGGCCATGGCACGAGAGTTTCGCTCTCTCGGCGTGGACGCGGAGATCCTAACACTGGATCGCCCAGGGGCTGATTGGGGCACGGGGGCTGGGTTGACCGTTTATCAGCTTGGGCCTGCTCTAGGAAAGTATCGGTATACAGGGAATTTAGTGTCATGGGTAAGGGCAAAGGCACCAAACTATGACGCTGTTTTCATCCACGGTCTGTGGGGCTATTGGATGCTGGGTACTTGGCTAGGTCTGCGGAAGCGCGTTCCATATTTTGTCTATCCTCATGGCATGCTTGACCCTTGGTTTCGGAAGGCGTATCCGGCCAAACATTTGAAAAAATGGGTTTACTGGCATCTTTTCGAGGCGAGAATCCTTCGGGAAGCCTCCGGGGTGCTTTTTACGTGTGAAGAGGAGCGCAGACTGGGCCGCGAGTCTTTTGGATATAATGGTTGGAGGGATCTTGTGATTCCCTATGGCGTACCCGACCCTGGCCCAGCAAAAGCAGGCGACGCTGCAGCATTCGCTCAAAAATTTCCGAACCTCAAGGAGAAAAAAATTTGGTTATTTCTGGGTAGGATTCACCCAAAGAAGGGTTGCGATCTTTTGATCGAAGCTTTTTCCCAAGTTCGACATCTTGATCCCAATGTTTGGCTTCTTTTCGTTGGTCCCGATGAAGGAGGCTGGCGAAATTTCCTCGAACGTTTTGCCAAAGACAAGCGAGTTGGGGACAGAATCGTGTGGGCAGGACCGTTGTATGGAGAATGGAAGTGGCGGGCGATCCGTGCGAGTGAGCTTCTCGTTCTTCCTTCCCATCAAGAAAACTTTGGCCGCGTCGTAGCCGAGGCTCTTGCCTGCGGCGTGCCGGTACTCATCACAAAAAGCATCAACATTTGGAGAGAAATCGAAAGCGATGGCGCAGGGATGGTGTGCGACGACGAGTTGCGGTCTCTTACTGGTTCGCTGCAAGCGTGGATCCAAATTCCTCAGGTGAAACGAGTCCAATATGCGGAAAAGGCCAGGAGGTGCTTCGAAAATCGTTTCTGGATTAGGCGGGCAGCTGAGTTTCTCCTTGGAATCGTTCGCGGGCTTACGGGGAATGGGAAATCCAATGGTAAGACGTTGTGCCCAACAGTGGTTGTGAGAACGTGAGTGAAGCCGATTTGGTTAACTCCCACCGATGTTGGGATCCATACCTAGAAGCATACTACCCTTTCTGGCATCGGGCAACGCGTCTAGCTTGGGGTATCGTATACGCTTTGTTTTTTCAGACGTCGCCTCGGATATCACACGGTTGGCGGAGGTTCTTACTGCGCATTTTTGGGGCGAAGGTTGCGCCGAGCGCGAGGATTTATCCAAGGGCGAAAATTTGGGCGCCTTGGCGACTGATCTGTGAGGAGGTTTCGTGCATAGGAGACGAAGCCGTGATTTATAATGCAGATTGGGTGATTGTGAGAAGCCATGCCATCATTTCCGAGTACGCATACGTTTGCACTGCTTCGCATGATTATAATAGAAAAGATTTTCCGATTGTGACGGCTCCGGTCGAGCTGGGTGCCTACTCGTGGATTTGCGCCAAGGCATGCATTTTACCAGGAGTTAAGGTGGGAGAAGGAGCGGTGCTAGGTTTGGGATCCGTTGCTACGAAACACCTGGATCCCTGGACAGTGTATGTGGGTGTCCCTGCGCGTCCAGCTAAGAAGAGAGTTAGGGTTATCGCCTAGCGGGAGCGGCGAGAAGGAATGGAGAAAAGAAGTGTGCCAGTGACGGTGGTTGTGCCGTCCCGAAACGAGGCGGCGAACATCGAAAAATGCTTGCGGAGTCTCGAACCTGCGCAGCGGGTTCTTGTTGTTGACTCGCAAAGTACGGATGGAACCCCGGAGTTAGCTCAAAGACTGGGTGCCGAGGTGGTGACGTTTGTTTATCAAGGTGGATATCCAAAGAAGCGACAGTGGGTTCTCGATCACGGCGATATTAAGACCGATTGGGTTCTTCTGGTAGATGCGGACGAGATTGTGACTCATGAGCTATGGCTAGAAATCTCGTACCGCGTCCGGTACCCAGGGCGATACGTGGCGTTTGCTGCGAAAAAAGAATTTCACTTCTTAGGAAAGCGTTTTCGGTTTGGTGGTTTTTCTTTTCAAGCGGTGGTTCTTTTTCGAAGAGGGAAGGCGCGATTCGAGAGGCTGCTTGAAGATGATCCGAGCGGGATGGATGTAGAGGTGCATGAGAGACTGGTGGTGGACGGGATGGTGGGGAGGCTTTTGGTCCCTTTGGTTCATGATGACTGGAAGGGATTGGACGCTTATGTAGAACGACATTTGCGGTACGCTGCATGGGAGGCCAAAGTAAGGCAACGATACCGGCAATCGGGCCAGTACGGACTGGAACGAATCAAGCCGAACGTTATGGGGAATTGCCAAGAGGTACGGAGGTTTTGGAAGCTTGTGGCGATTCGGCTTCCAGGAGAACCGCTTTGGTGGTTTGTCTACCACTATCTTTTTCGATTAGGGATCCTGGAGGGCAAGGCTGGGCTCCTTGCTTGCCTTTTGCGCGCCTTTTACATTTTGATTGTGCATGGGAAACTGTATGAGTGGTCGTTGGGTGGGAACGTACAGAGAGATAGAGTGGGAAAAGAGGAACTGAGCGTTGCGGCTGTCGAAGAGAAGATAGGATCGCGCTGAAGAAGATCGGTGTTTTAGAAAGACGGCATAAAAGAGATGACAGAAAGGAGTGAGTGCTACGAGAAGGGCGGAGAAAGAGAAAACGTGAAGGTCGCCGAAAAAGTAGCCAAAGCCAACCGGGAGGCCTATGAGAGGCTGGACCGTGAGAGGTATATTGTAGGCGCGTTTCACATTCGCCAAGAGGGTCCGAAGCGAGTATGGTTGGCGTTGTGGCAAAGGGTCCAAGCTCACCTGCCGGAAAAGAAAAGAAACGACTGGGAGTTATTGGATCTTGGTGCAGGTGAGGGTTCGATGACGCTTAGCTGGTTAGAAAGGGGCGCTCGGGTGACGGCTATTGACATAAGTCAACGGCGATTGGAACAACTTGGAGAAAGGTGCAAACGCTTTCAGGAAAGGTTAACACTGATCGAAGGAGACGCAAGCGAGTGGGTTGTGCGACTGAAGGAGCTCCAAAAGACGTATGATGTCGTAGCAGTCAGTGCTTTTCTACATCATGTTCCAGATTACCTTTTGCTCGTAGAGAGCTTCCTCGGTCTGGTAGGGAAGGGAGGGCAAGTCATAACCTTTGAGGACCCCTTGTGGCGTCCGAGGCTGGGTTGGACGAGTACGATAATGGACGACCTTCTCTACGCGATGTGGCGGGTCAGTCAGCCGGACCCGGTGGGGGGAGCGTTTCGGTGGTTGCGGCGGAAGTGTGGGATCTTTCGTGACACACCAGAGGATTGGGTAGAGTACCATGGAGTCCGGTGGGGGGTCGATGAGGAGAAGATTGTGACAATCTTAGAACGCAGCGGATTTGAGTGGGAGATGTACCGGTACTTTAGTACGCCAGGGAAATGGGAACAGCGTGTGGGAGAATCTCTGGGTTTAGTGAACCGCTTTGCCCTTTGGGCTCGCAGGACAAAGTCGGTCGAAGGGTTGTATAGCCAGGGGGAAGAACGCTTGCCGAAAAAGGTGTCTTCGGAAACGCCGCAGCGCGAACGTAAAAAGGGTCTTGGGTCTTTTCAATACTGAGAGACGTTGGAAGCCGGTCGGATGTTTTCTGTGAAACTGATCGAGGGATGATGGTGTCATAATCATTTATGCGCCCTGGTCGGGCGGGACCGACGCTTTTGGCAATGCTTTGCGCCGGTCAGTGGCGGAGGATGATGGGGTGCGTTGGGGCTTAGGTGGGGAGGGGCAGACTTTTCGGAAGTTTCGGGAAAACGTACTGGGGGCAGGGGACGCTTAAGGATCTACCCTGCGTCATATTGTTGGTATGCCACTTACTGGGGATCCAGGGGTGTTTCGAGCCACCGGGACGCGAAACCGATACTGTGGCATGGTGGTTTCTTTGCGAGAAGACTCATCTAGATCATGAAGACAATGTGACGGTTGAGGAGGGATATGTGGGAGGCGGATGGGAAGTCTTTTTTGGGAACTGAGGAAGTTGGCGTGGGAAATGGGGGTTTAGGAAGATAACACGGGAGTGTAGATGCGACTACAATGTACACCTATGCAAGCAAGAGAGGGGAATGGACCTACCCGATGAGTGAAGAGGCTTTTGGCGAAAGATCACAAGAAACTCTCATGAGAAAAGAACAGTGGCGGAAACGAAAAGGAGATGAAAGTGTTGTACGGTTACCTGAAGAGGGGTGGGTGTCGAGCGGACTTAGAGGAGAAGTAAAGAGGATGCGAAGTGGAAGTTAGATGGAAGGCCAAAGAAAAGACGAACGCAAAGGGATAGGAGAGAAGGAAAGAGAGTCCGAGAAGGTGGTGAGGGCAAAAGCCAGAGAGTGGTTCCGAGGAATAACCGGGACACGACGAAGGAGACACAACGATGGCATGCGCCTGAAGGATGTTTGTGAGCTGCCTTAGGCGGGGAAGAAAAACGGAAGTTTGGGAAGAAAGTTACAATGGTTTAGTGGACTGTGCTTGGACGAGCAAGTGGTTGCGTACGTTCGGCTTGGCTGGGTGTTTGTGCTGGGGAGTATAGAACACGCGGCAACCTCGCATCGAAGTGGTCCCCGGGCCGCTACGTCGGTTGGGCGCCAAAGCTGGTCGATAGCCGTCGTTCACGGATGGGGAGCCCATCGAGGTCGTGCAAAGGGGGACGACTTGGGGTTGGCTCTTCTATAAGGTGGGAACGCTTGGAACGGAGGCCAGGCTGGGGACTCGATCCCGAGGATTGCCGGTTTTGAGAGGCCAAGGGTGCGTTTGAGCTTGTTGGAGACGCTTTCTGGTACGGAAGCCCGACGGTCTCTACGTACGGCGTGAGCCAAACAGGCGAACGGGTCTTCGGTAGGGATGTATCCTGTCATAGGTTTTTCGAAGTTTCCGGATCAGGAAAGATTCCAAGATAGAGGACCCGTGCCAGTGTGCCTGTTTTGCGTACAGGGTCCAACGTTTGTGGAAACGCATTCCTAATGTTTACCCGCACCTTTTCCGTGTAGGTATTGCCAAGAAATGACCTTGTCCTAAGCGAAGGTGACAAGTTCACGGCTCATTCCCTCTATTGGTAGCAGTAGGCTCGACCAGCCTTTTCTTACCGTCTTTGATCCTTCTCTTCCTGCGTCTGCCCAGAACCGCCCGTCGAATTGGAACTACTCGTTGTGCCACGAGGCACGATGAGCGGTTGCAGTGGGTGAAGAACGATCGCAACCAAGGCGAGAAGGCGGGTGATTGGGAGGGGAGGCCCTGGGTTCGTATGGCAGATTAGGAGGCCGTCGCATGCGGGAGGTACTGGATAAGAGTCCCCCGGTTTGGGCCAGAACCATTGTGCGAGGGCTCCGTGGTCTTCAATTCAGGGGGAAGGTGCGCGTGCTAGACCGGCTGGTCGGGAGGCGTGGAATCGTTTGCGAAAGAATTTTTGGCTCATGGATAGAACTTGACCTTAGTGAGTTTGTGCAGCGGTGGATTTTCTATGGTGTCTACGGGATCGAAGAGTTGGGCTGGCTTAAGGCCATCTTACGACCTGGAGACACTTTTGTGGACGTGGGAGCGCACGTGGGATTTTTTTCGTTAGCTGCGGCTAAGACGGTGGGTCGCCAAGGCCGGGTCATTGCTATCGAACCTGCCCCTACGCTTTTTGAGAAACTGTCGAAGTGGGTGAGCAAAAATGATCTATCATGGATCCATCCGCTCCCAGTTGCCGTAGGTAGCAAGCGAGGCGAAGCTAGCTTGTTTTTAGATGATGATACCAATTACGCTCCAAGTTTTTTTCGTGGCGAAACGTTTGTTTCGAAAGTCCCGGTGCGGCCGCTGGACGACATCGCGGAGGAATGCGGGATTGAGGTTATCCACCTTTTAAAGCTGGATATTGAGGGAAGCGAGCAGCAAGCGTGGGAGGGAGCCCAGAGACTTATCCGTCAGAAGAGGATCAAAGCAGTCATCTGTGAGTTTAACGAAAGTTGTCTTGTAGCGGCTGGTACGAGTTCGAAGTATCTTTGGCATAAAATTGTTGAAAGTGGGTTTGCCGATGCAGAGTGGGGAGTGTCTGAACCACACTTTCCCGCGGGAAACTTTCTCCAGAACCGGCTTTTTTTTCAGGTAACCTAATTAGTGCGACACCCTTGGGAAGGAAGGTTTTCAAAGCGGGACCCGGGTTGTGCGCTTTTGTTACAAGATCCAGAAGTACACTGAGCCGCTGGTGGGAGCGTGGCTGGTGAAGATCGTTTTTCTTGGGATTAATTACTGGCCGGAGGAAACAGGAATTGCGCCCTATACGGTTGGAAAGTGCGAATATCTTGCGGCGAGAGGGCATGAAGTGTTCATAGTGACCGCCCCGCCCTACTATCCTTACTGGCGCATTCAACCTCCGTATAAAGCAGGAATATGTTATCGTGAATCGCGCAATGGAGTTACTATCCTCCGCGTGCCATTATATGTTCCGGGAGATCCGACAACGGTGAAACGAATCTTGCATGAAACTTCGTTTGGGATCATGGCGGCGCTTGGTATGTTGGGAGCCGGAAGGCCAGATCTTCTTTTTGTGATTTCCCCGCCGCTGATCCTGGCTATGCTAGCCAAAAGTCTGAGCAGGCTGTGGGGAGTGCCATATGTATTGCACGTGACGGATCTTCAGCCAGACACGGCAAAAGAACTGGGAATGCTCGGCTCAAGAAGGTTCGTAGAAGTTTTGGAGAGGATTGCATTGGCGTGCTACCGAGAAGCGGCGCTTGTGTCGAGTGTGAGTAAAGGGATGAAAGACCGGATTGCGAGGAAAGGGATTAGTGAGGAGCGGCTCGGAGTTTTTTCGGATTGGTTAGATCCGGAACTTCGTCGTTCGGTTTCTAGGGAAAGGGGACTCCAGGTTCGCAAGCAGGAAGGGTGGGGCGGGCGATTTGTTGTAATGCATGTGGGCAATATGGGTGTTAAGCAGGGCCTGGACGTCGTTTTAACGGCGGCGCAGCAAGATGAACAAATCGACCCGAGCCTTTGGGTTCTGGTGGGGGATGGAGCCGCTCGAAGAGCGCTGGAACGAAAAGCCCAAACGCTTGGCTTGACAAACGTGCGATTCTACCCCGTTTTGCCGCGAAGACGATTTTATGAGTTTTTATCAGCCGCTGATGTCTGTCTCATTTGCCAGCGCAGGGAGGTATTAGATTTCGTGTTTCCGTCCAAGACACGGGTGCTTATGGGTGCAGGGAAGCCGATTGTTGCGTCTGTCAATGATGAAAGTGAGGTGGCTCGTGTTCTAAGGGAATCGGGCGGCGGTTGGGTCGTGGAGCCGGAAAGGGGCGAAACGCTCGTCTCAAAGGTGAGGGAACTGAGGCAAAACGCAGCTATGGTCGAAGAGGCGGGAAAGAATGGTGCGCTCTATGCTTACGCCCACTGGGAGAAGGAGAAAATGTTAGAAGCATTTTGCGATACCATTGAACGACTGGGGAAACGGCGGAAGACTGGGAAGAGAGCTAGTAAAAAGGGAGGGCAATCATGAGACGGATCTTAGTGGCAGGCGCCGGTGGATTCATTGGACATCACTTAGTGAACTACTTAAAGGAAAGAGGGGAGTGGGTCCGGGGTGTAGATCTTAAACGACCGGAGTTCGAGCCGAGCAAAGCGGATGAATTTTGGATCAATGATCTGCGGGATGAGGCTGTGTGCAGGAAAGTTACCCAGGGTATTGAGGAAGTGTACCAGCTGGCGGCGGATATGGGAGGAATTGGGTACATTTCACGTTACCGAAGGGAGGTGGCGCGGAACAATGTTTTGATTAATGCTCACGTCTTGGAGGCGGCGTTCCACAATGGTGTGGAGAGGGTATTTTTTTCCTCTTCAGCATGTGTGTATCCGGCATACCGTCAGAGGGAGGAGGACATTCGGCCGTTGAAGGAGGAAGATGCCTATCCTGCTGAGCCGGAGGAAGGGTATGGTTGGGAAAAACTTTTCTCAGAAAAGCTTTATCAATATTATGGAGAAGAGACGGAGTTAAAAATACGTGTGGCAAGGTTTCATAATGTTTTTGGACCATTAGGTACTTACGAAGGGGGACGGGAAAAGGCTCCGGCTGCCTTGTGCCGGAAGGTTGCCATGGCGGAACCAAGGGGTGTTGTGGAAGTATGGGGGGATGGGAAACAAACCCGATCATTTCTTTATGTGGACGATTGTGTGGAGGGGATTGTTAGGATTATGCGGTCGCAATGGCAGGAGCCGATCAATCTCGGGAGCGACCGAATGGTTTGCATAGCGGAACTTGCGAAAATGGTTGCGGATATTTCCGGGAAGGAGGTCAAACTTGTGTTTGAGGCCGATAAACCTCAGGGGGTTCGGGGACGCAATAGCGATAATAGCCGTTTACGGGCAGTGCTAGGTTGGGAGCCAACTACGCGCTTGGAAGTGGGCTTAGAGAAAACGTATCGGTGGATTTACGCGGAGCTGTCGCGGAGGGGGTTGGCACGGTAGGAAGAATAGGGGAAGGTGCGACGGGTGATTTCATGAGAGGTGTGTATTATGGTGGGAAGTCGGTTGGGATCGTTTAAGATGGAGCGTGAGGGGAGGAGCGTTTCGTGTTTGCGGAAAAGGGGAATTGTGGTGTGAGGAATTCAAGAGTTACCTTGGGGTTGCTTTTCCTGACGATGGTAGCAGGTCCGTGTCTTTACAGTTCGACACGAGAACCGTGGAAAACGATCCTTGTTGTGTTGGGTGCAGGGACCTGCCTGGTTAGGGTAGCGGAGTATCTTTGGGCCGGAAGGCTTCCGAGGATTCCCTTTTTGCTTGGGGGGAGTGCTGGGTTTCTTCTTCTTCAGGGCTGGGCCATAGCCGCGAATCCGGAGGGGACGTACGTGCCGTACCTTCACGTGATTCTTCCAGTGGCCAAGGCTTGTCCTTGGGTCCCCGGGACGGCTGATGCGGGGATGTCGGTCGACACGATGCGATGGGTAACAGTTGTCATGGGACTGTCCGTTGTAAGTTGCGATTTGTTTCTACCGGATCAAGAGCGCGAACGGCTGGTTTTGTGGATGGCAGTTGTCGGGGGTGTTGTGAGTTTAGTGGGGATAGGGGGCAGGCTTTTTCGGGATCCGTTTCTTGTTTGGCTCTGGAGGAGAAACGAAATCGGAACCGAGTTTGGTTTTTTTCGTTATCACGGTGCAGCGGGGGCATTTCTGAACGTGGTTTGGCCCCCCTGCTTTGCCCAGCTTCTTCGTCACTTGGGAAAACCGGGCGGGTGGTTGGGTCGCGCCTTCTGGTCTTGCACCTGGCTAATCTTGGTTGTCGGACTTCTGGTAAATGCGTCGATGGGTTCGCTTGTCATTGCAGCAGTGCTTTGGATGGGATGGGGGCTCTACCCAATCATTGCCCGGCTTTGTCAGTGCCACGGAGAGCGGTTGATTCTTGGCCGTGGCTTTTCATGGATTGTTTACGGGGCTAGCCTTGGCCTTGTGCTTGGGATCGGTCTTTTGGTTTCCCCAGGAATCGGGGATTTAGCCTGGAAACGTCATCAGTCTCTTTGGGATCCCGGCCGAGTAGCAGCTTGGAGAGCCTGTCTTTTTCTTGTTCGCAAGGCGGGCCTTTGGGGATTTGGACCAGGAACATTTGAAGCTGTATTCGGGTTAATCAAATTCGGAAGGCTTGGTAGCCTGGCTGGCTTTCGTTGGGAAACAGCACATGAGGATTACCTTCAGACGATTATTGAATGGGGGTGGGTGGGGTTCATTGTTTGGGTTGTGTGGTACGCGGGCGGGCTTGTTGGCTGGGTGCATAGGTTCCTTCGGTCAGGCTCAAAAGTATGTTGGGGTATTATCCTCTCCCTCTTTGGGGTTTCGATCCATGCTTTTTTCGACTTTCCTTTTCAAATTCCTGCGATCCAATTGTATATTGCTCTTCTCTTGGGTGCTGGATGGAGCTTCTTCAAAGAAGGTAAATCTCATCATTATTTTGTAAGTAACGGGTCCTTTTCGGCCAGTGGTGTCTCTTGTTTAAGAGCGATTCATTCAAATAAGGAAAATACTTTGGGATAAAGAAAAGGTTCTTCGGACGGGCTGGGGTCACCCGAAGGCTTGGACGTCGAGTTTTGGCTCTATTCAAACGAAAAGCGAGGATCGTGGGAAGGCGTTAAGGGAAGAAGACGGTTTTCAGGGCTAAGATCGAAAGTCGCTTCCTCTTAAAAAATCGGTTGGAGAAGAACGGAAAGAGGCAAGAACGTATGCCGCTGTGAGTCAAAAGGACGGAGCTAGATTTGGTGCATGAGAGGTGATTGTGGGTAGTTTGACCGACTTCCTGAGAGAGCAAGTTAGCCTCAGGATCCAGGAGGCTTCTTAAGGGGAAATGGAGGAATTGTCTGGATCGGTAGACGCATCTTCGGAATGAGCGAGGTAGCGAGCGGTGGTCCGAAATGCGTGTCTCCCCAGTTCGGCATATTCCCTCAGGGAGAGGCGTTATGTCGTGGAAAAGTTCTACGCTGAGGAGCTGGCATCGGGGCTCGGTGGTTTTCGACCCTCCTTCGCCCCTGCGCACGTTGGGACGGCTCACCAGTTGGAGGCAGCCTTGCCTTGGGGTTTTGGTTAAGAGAAATGATCACTACAAGAGGCCCAGGGCCACGGCAGTGGGTACTGGGGCCGAAAGCGCAAGGGTTATCCTTCTCGGTACTCAAGCAAGCCCCAACGCGCCAATGGCAAAAGAAGTATGCGAGCTGGCGTCGTGGGGATCTATCCTATCAACATGGAGTGGTGAGCCAGTGGGACTGGCAGCGCCGACGTGGGGCGGATTATCAAAGGTTGTGTGCTACGGTCACGCGGTGCGTCCGCGATCGTGGGGAAAACAATTTCTTACCCATAGAAGATGGGTGTTGCGGGAGGAGCCCGTACGGGAATTCACGCAGAGATGGCGGGAAGTGCGTTTAGGACTCAAACCAGCTGGGTTACACGTTGCTGCGGATTGAGCGATAGGAGACGGTGGCCTTGGGCTCTTCTGGCCAGACTTTTTGGAAGTCGGTTCTAAAGAGCCGCCACGAGCGCTCGCGGTCCACAAAGCGGCAAACGTCGTGCATTACCTTCCGAGAGCAATGGAACCCCAGGGCCAAAGAGCCGCTGCGCCAGATCTCGCATGCTCCAATTCCAAGGCGGTGCGAGAAATGGCTTTCGATTACTTTCTCAGGATCTCCTGCTTCACAAGTATCAGAAGGGGCAGATAACGGGAAGAAGGACTGGGAGAAGTGGTCGGCTTTCTATGATTTTCCTGGTGAGCGCAGACCTTATATTAGAACCACGATCCCCATTGAAATTCTTTTTGCTACCGTCCGGCACCGAAGGGAGAAAAACAAGAGAGGTGTCAAGAAAAGGACCATTCTCGTCACGATCTCCAAACCTGCCAGGACCGCTCCAGAGGTAATGGTGTCGTATCCTTACATTTGAGCATCTTCCGAGGGTGATCCGAGTCGTTCAGTCAGGATGGTATAGAAGTTAGCCCAGAGGACGACGAAAGCAGCAACGCTACCTGACCAACATAAGGGTCCTCACAGACGACATTTGACTATAGCTTCCCTTCTCATTGAAGTTCCCGTTTTGGCTAACTAACGCGTTGTCCTGCTGACAAGGCTCGGCGGGCAAAGCGCCAAGATGGCATTCGGACGCGTGGCGTTGCACAAAAGATGTAAGGACGTCCTGCATCTTTTGCAGTTTATTTGGACTCATCCAGCGAATAAAGAGGGAAGGGTGCGAGCATTGGGCCGTTTGGCTATGTGGCAGATTCAGAAAAGACTGACGCTCCGCCCCAAAGTAGTGACCCTTCCGAGTGGGGTGCGGATCTGGTGTTATCGGAACAGCGTGCAGTCAAGTCTTGCTGTTTATTGTAGAGGGTTACCCGAGTTTGACGATATGGTCTTTATGCTGCGATATCTGCGGCCGGGAGATGGGTTCATTGATGTCGGGGCCAACGTCGGACTTTGGACGCTCTTGGCTGCCAAGAGAGTTGGTCAGAGAGGAAAGATAGAGGCATTTGAACCTGACCGTTGTTCGGCACAGCGCCTTCGGGATAATGTTATACTGAACGGCTTTTTCTGGGTAAGGGTGCATGAAGTGGCCGCCACGAATCGGCCTGGAATTGGACAGTTTGTGAGTGGAAAAGATGCGCTTAGCGAGTTGGTCGAAGACGCAAAGGAGAGGAATGATACCTGCCAGGTGGAATGTGTCCGGTTAGACGACGCGCTTCACGGTGACTATGCTCTGGCGAAATTAGATATCGAAGGAGCTGAACCGCTCGCTCTCGAGGGTGCGGAAAGGCTTTTATCGAACCGGAATCCACCGGTTTGGATCGTGGAGATTAACGGGAAGTGTAGGCGATTTGGCGTAAGTGAGGAAGAATTGGCTGCCCGGTTGCGACGTAAGGGATACCGCATGGGGATATTTGATGCGGAGCGGGGGGAGTTTGATTGGAGGGACGCGCCATGGCGAGTGAGGGCTAATTGTTTGATCATTGCTGAGGAAAAAATCGATTGGGTAAGGGAACGAGTTTTGGCGGCCGAGTTCGGAATTGAGAAGATCGAGTCTTCTTAAAGAAGTTCAGGCGTGGTTGAGGCCGAGCAAATCGAAGAAAAGAAAAAAAATCCAGGAGGAGACGCTTTGGCTTTGCCGTTGGTTGCGAATGTGATCTTCCGTTGTGGCTAGCTTGTTGGGCCAGAAGATCGGTCCATAAGGGTCGTTGTCTAGAGCGATTGGGATCACCCTCGAGAGATAAGCGGCGGAGGGCAGGTGCAAAAAAGGTCGCTTTGAGGGTGCATCGGAGGGGGTCGGTGGCCTTTTTCTCATGGTGGCACTCGGGGATGGCCGCTCTAGGTGTGAAAAGGAAAAGGAAATAAGATGACGTGCCGGTGTGTGAAGCGCCGTTGCTGCGAATGGTTTGATTTGCGAATGCTTCGTTGGGACGAAGAGGGTAATCCTGGCTGATCGTGTTTGTTCACGCTGTGGTTCTGCGAGGAGAATGAAAAACTCGTGGTGTTGGCCTTCCCGGGGGAAAACGCGGCCGAAAACCACCAGGGCAGGGGGATCCTTTCTGGCTTAAGAATGCATTCTTAGGAGCACGGTCAAGCCAGTCGGTCTCAACTGGCTCATGGAGTGCCAACTAGGGATGTTTGTCTTGCGTATCAGTAACGTATGATTGTAGTTCTAGAGATGGGCTGGCCAGGCACATCATTGTTCTATGAGCGCCACTCGGGTACACAGAATTAGCGGAGGTCGTAGCCGTGCTGCGTGTGAATGTGGCTGTGTGCGGACGTTTTCATTACCATAATTACATTGGGCATCTGGCGGAACGGGGACTGTTGGGGCGATTTTACTATTCGCACAGAGTGGACAAGAGGATCCTTCCTCAAGCGCGTGAGAGCGAAGTCAATCTGTGGCTCAAGGAGTATCTTTTGCGTGCCCACAGTTACTTTCTTGGCAATTGGTGTTACGAACAGTTGGTGCCTTACTATCTGGGCTTGTGGGACACAGGAGTCTTGCGGCGGTGGAAGAGAGCTGACCTGTGGCATTTTATGCTTATGGGCACTGCGAAGAGGGCCATCACGCGTGCTCACGAGGAGGGAGCAGTGGTGGTTGGGGAAGCGGTGAATGCTCATCCAGCGCAGGTGGCGAAGCTGCTAGAGGAAGAAGATGAGCGCTTGGGGCTAAAGAAAAGATCCCATTTTCATGAATGGCATCGTCGGCTTTTGGAGGAGGTCGAAAGAACCAGTTATCTTTTGGTTGCTTCTCGTTGGATCAGGAATTCCTTTGTTTCGCGCGGGTATCCTGCCGAGCGAATCGAGATTATCCCCTATGGGGTCGATGTGCGCAGATTTCGGCCGGCGGGAAGGGACCCGAACGGCTTTCGAGTTCTCTGTGTGGCTCAGATAACGCCGCGGAAAGGCCATGTGGATCTTTTGGAGGCTTGGAAGATATTGGGACTGAAGAACGCAGAGCTTCTTTTTTTCGGGACGGTTGATCATGAGATGGTGCCTGTTTTGGAGAGGTATCGTGGGCAATTTCGTCACGGTGGATCGTGCAGTTTCGATCAGGTGAATGAGGTTTATAACCGCGCATCCGTTTTTGCCCTCGCTTCGATCGAAGACGGTTTTTCCCTAGCGGTGCTCGAAGCAATGGCATCAGGGTTGCCTGTAATTGTCACGGAAAATACCGGGGCCGCGGATATGGTAGATCCTGGTGTAAATGGGTTCGTCGTTCCCATTCGTTCTCCTGAAAGAATCGGGGAGGCAATTGAAAAATTGTATCGAGATCCCGACCGGCGGCGGTGGATGGGGGAAAACGCCGCAAGAAAGGCCCGGGAAAAAATGTCGTGGGAAGCGTACGCGCGGCGGCTAATCGAATGGTACAAACGAGTGGGGAGCAGCAATGAGGCAAGGAGTCAGGTATTCTCTTAGGGCGGATGGGTTTTGGAGCTCGATGGTGGGTTGGGAAGTCCGGGGGATTGCTATCTTGGCCTAACGGAACGGATTACCACCAGCGTCGAACTGCGCTCGGTGTTCTTGCGTTGGATCGGGCATTTCGGAAAGAGAACGTTGTGAAGGGATCGGAGGGGTTTTCATTTACGGGTGCTCTGGCACAAAAGGCGTCGGCATGGGTCGGGATCCTTGCGGTGTGGAAACCGAGATCCTCTTGACGAGCTATAGTTTTTGGCCGCGAATCGGTGGGATCGAATCAGTGACGGAGATGCTGGCCCGGCGTTTCCGGGAAGCCGGCCGCTTGGTGAGCGTCGTTACCGAAACTCCATACGACGGGGAGGAGCCTTTCCCTTATCCTGTAATTCGTTGCCCGTCTCCTGCCACCGTAGTCCGTTTAATAACGAGCGCTCGATGCGTCCTCCAAAACCATCCCAGCTTGCGACTTGGCTGGCCTCTTCTGGGGATTGGGAAGCCTTTTGTGGTGGCAGTGCAAACTTGGTGTTCCTTCTCGGCAGTCCGGGGAGCAGCCTTTCGTTGCCTTCTCCGGCGGGTCGGTTGTTGTGTATCGATTAGCGAGGCGATTGCTCAACACTTGCCAGTGAGTTCCGTGATTGTGCCAAACCCCTACGACGAGGAGATCTTTTGGACCACGGGGGAAGAAAAGCGGACACGAGACTGCGTCTTCGTTGGGAGAATGGTCCAGGAGAAAGGGCCGCTTCTATTCCTCGAAGCTCTCGATCTTTTACGGCAAAAAGGACACCACCTTAGTGCGACTTTCGTGGGCGATGGGCCGATGTTGCCAGAGGTGAAAGAACGGGTACGCCAGTTGGGGATGGAGGATTGGGTGGAATTCGAAGGTTTTCGGGTGGGTGAGGAAGTGGCGCAGCTTATGCGAAAGCATCGGATACTGGTCGTTCCTTCGATATGGCAGGAGCCCTTCGGAATCGTTGCAGTCGAGGGGATTGCCTGCGGCTGCGCAGTAGTTGGATCCGAAGGAGGTGGCCTGAAAGCGGCCATCGGTCCGTGTGGGTTAACCTTCCCAAACGGAGACGCGAGGGCGCTTGCGGCGAGGATTGAAGAACTCGTCTTGAAGCCAGAGCGCTTCCGGGAACTTTTGGCGCATGCGCCCGCGCACCTTCGTCCCCTGACGAGTAGAGTGATTGCGGAGCGTTACCTGCAAATCATCGATGACCTCCTCTCCGTTTCATAGAGCTCTTCGGTGCGGTCCTGTGGTTCCAGCAGCCGAGCGTAACCGCTTGTTGCTCGTCCGGTTGATTAGTTGGATCTACTGGCTTCTCATCTTCGAGGGAGCGATTCGGAAGTGGGTCTTGCCCAGCCAGCAGAAGGCGCTTTTTTTTCTCAAGGATCCGCTGGTTCTTCTTGTTTATTTCTTGGCCGCACGGATGGGATTTTGGTCTCGTCCCCCCCCAGTGCTCCTGCTCGCGGTTCCACTAGCGCTTGTGGGAGCTGGAATCGGCATTCTGCAGATCGTGTTCCTCGATCAATCGCCTTTGTTGGTTGCTTATGGCTGGCGGAACTATTTTCTCTACCTGCCGCTTGCTTTTGTTTGCCAATGGGTCCTACGAAAACAGGAGCTCGAGGAGATCGCTAGACGGACCCTCTATCTCTCCGTTCCTATGGGGCTGCTTTGCCAGCTCCAAGTCCACGCTCCCGCCAGCTCCCCTCTCAATGTCGGCATGGGAGAGGACGAGAGTGCTTTCGTTGCCTTCGGAGTATATGGAAACATTGTGCGCGCGTCTGGAACCTTTTCTGCCCCCCTGGGGCAGAGCCTCTTTGTGGGAAGTTGCGTCGCTTTCTTGCTTTATTTCTGGATGCAACCGCGTTGCCATCGGTCGATGAGTCTGAGAAGCCTTTGGATTGTCACAGTCGGGGTGGTGACCAACCTCCTTGTTTCCGGAAGTAGGTCGGCCTACCTGGGTGCGCTGATAACGCTTGGTTTTGCAGTTTTGGGGACTGGATCCCCTCATCATGTCCGCCGGGTCATTAATGTTGTTGTGCTGCTCGTTCTTGCCGGAGGAGTCAGCTGGGTCCTTGTGACGAACGTCTTTCCTGAGGTGGTTGATGCAATGGTGACGCGATGGACTGGGGCGGCGGAAGCGGAAGGGGGATTTTTCATGGTACGCAGGATTGCGTACGATATGAGCCAGTTTTGGCGTGTCTTGGATGAAACTCCGTTTTTGGGATTCGGATTGGGTTCTGCAGGGAATGCAGCACTAAGATTGGGTATGGGGCAAATACCCTACGACGCGGAGGCAGGCTGGACACGGAATGTTGCGGAATTAGGGCCGGTAATTGGGCTGCTGTATATCGCCTACCGTTGTGGCCTTCTTGCGTTCATAGGCTGGAGGGCGCAGAAGGCGGCACGTCAACTGCGCAATCCGTTGCCGATGATTCTTGTGGGTTTCCTTGCTCCTAACCTTTTCTATGGATTAATAACCGGACAGGGGAGCGTACATGGGTATGTATGGCTTTTTGCAGGTTTTTGTCTTGCGGCGAGTCAGGTTGCCCATGGCCAACTACAAAGACGACGTTCGAGCTTGGGGCTTCAGCCCACCTTGGGTCGGCCCGAATTTCATCAGCTAAGGGTCGATGCGGCCGGATACACGAGCTGATGACTCTGGGAGTCCCTGACTGTTAGCCGGCGACTCCTCTGCGAGCGTTCTTCCGTGTTCTTCTTGCCGCGCGTCTCATGCGAAGATCCTTCGCTTGGTAAGCACAATAGCGCTCGTGCCAGAATTTTCCTTTTTCCCGGTTACGGCCACTTTTATCTGCGGTTCTGCACGGCGGCACGTCCCTTTTTTGGTGCGTTGGTCTTGATCCCAGCTGGAACTAACAGCTTTGCCCTCGGCGCTATTGGCTAAGCGCTTGGAGAAACGCTTGTGTGCGTACTCTCCGGAAACCGGTTGGATCACAATGGAAAGGACCGAAGGACGAATGCCAAGTTAAGCAAAAGGAACGCGGTTGGGTCGTGTGGGCCGAGAGACATCGCCGTCGATCCTTCTACAGAGCTACTAGGAAAGGGAGCCAAATGTTGGATGCATCAGGGTGTTGACGCGGAGTTGGAGGGACTCTTTGGATCAGTATGCCCAGATGTGACAGAGGTAGAGGTAAAGCCGGCGTGCGATCGCAAGCGATACGTATGTTCCTGGGGCAGGAGATTTTGAACGGGGATCGGCCCTGTACAATGGAGAGATCTCAAAGTTACGAGCCGGCACGGGGGAAACCGATGGTTTTCTGTTCTTCTCTGGTTCTGCTCTTTGTTCCAAAGGCCCGACGGGTGCACGATGCGTTTTGCCTTGGGCTTGATGGAACGGGAATTTCCCGCCGGAGAGATCTAAGAGGCGCGGGTGGTGTTGGTGGGGCCGAGGAGTCAAGAAGTACTCCCGGCTGGTCCTCAAGCCGGTGTGAAGAATCCGTGGCAAGAGGAATAGGAAAGGTAGCGCTTCTAGGGATGTGTTTCAGGAAAGATTCCTATACGAATGCGTGCGATAGGCTCGCGGCCTTCAAGTCAGTCGTCAAAGCCTCTTGCGCCTTCCTCATCCTGGGGGTCAACGAGCGTGGGAGAAGTATTTTTTATCCATAGAATAGGATGTCAGGGAATCAGGACAAGCGCTAGCGGGACAGGCTTTTGGGACCCAAAGCAGCCGAATGGTTCAGCGTTTTTCCCAAGTTGTCGGTAGGTGGGGCGGTGCCCTTAGCTTCTGGGGAGTCCTTTCGAAAGGGTATCTTGAAGACGAGCCAGGAGCGCTGGGGGTCTACCAAACGGCGAACAAGTTAAACGAGATGGCAAGAGGAACGCAGCTCAAAGCCAAAGGAGGGGAGCCTGCGTCAGATCTAGAATGCCAAAACCGAGCCATTTGTGCACAATAGCGTGGGCGTTCTCGTGTGGAGTTCTTCAACGATTGATCGCCCAAGGAATTGCTTGGTTTTTGGGGTTTTCCTTGCGAACGGTGGCTGCCGGTTCGACGGGCGAACCCTATCGAATCGGCCGTCACCAACATCTACCACCAAACGAATGGAACCGGATGGTGTGCCAGGAGGAAAACAATCCTGGCCATGGTTGTAACTGGGCGGGCGCGTGGACAAAAGTGGGCGCGTCGGGCGATTTGCCCTTGGCTTCAAGACCATCCAGTGCAGGCGAGGTTCACAGAGGGGATAGAAATCCGCGGGGCAACCGGAGAGCACTAGGAGAGCTGCTAACCAATGGAGGATCATTTTTTGGTATAAAGTTTGATTATCATCCTGCTCGGGCTCCTGGAACATCCGAAAAGGGGAAGAAAAATGGGAGCCAACGCTATATTGGGTACGTCCTCAAGCGGTTGGGGAAGCCTATATGAACATTAGGCGCGGCTTTCGGTGAGTGTGCCAAGTAAAGGCGCCCTGTGCAAAAACGGTGGTAGCTTTGGCCAGTTGGACGGTGGGTGTGTCTTCTGTATGGAAGTGATTCCCATTGGCCGTTCTTAAGGGCAATCCATCGATAAGTTCGTGGCTATTTCTAGCTCACCAGGGCTAAGCTCAGCAGGCTATTCGCTTTCGAGTGATGTCCGTGGATGGGGAGCGGGGAAAGGTCATGGTCGTATGTCGAGCCATACTGGTGTTCTGCGGAGCTCTGGGATAGAATCTAGCTAAGTAAGCTCAACGGGGCAGCGGGGTTCCGCCCGCAGGTCACAGGACAACGTTTGTGAGAGATGCGAGCGAGAAAGATTTGGTGTGCCACCTGGTCAGGTCCTGAGCAAGCGAAAGCAATTGAGCAAGAGCGCCCGTGAGTTAGGCGACTTGGTTACGTTGACCTAGGGCGAGGCATTTCAAGGTTGCCAGTTGGAATTAGGGACAATCTATTGTGAAACTTTCCCGGGTTTTTGCCCCCGAGTATCGACTTCGGCCTAGCCAGATCTTTGTCCGGATGCTCCGTGAGCTTGAACCGTTCCCGACCGGCTTTCGGATCGTGAGGTTGCCGTGGGGGTCTAAGATCAGGGTGAATATTGGCGAGTCTCAAGGAAGCAATATCTGGAGAACAGGTGTACACGATCTGTGTGTTCTTGAATGTTTATGGAGATTGATCGATCCCGGCGACTGGTGCATAGACGTTGGCGCCAACATCGGGTTGATGACCAACCTGATGGCGCTTCGGTCAGGCACCGATGGTCGAGTGTATTCGATTGAGCCCCATCCGATTCTTTTCGAAGAGCTGAAAGCCAATGTAACTCGCTGGCCACGGGAGGCTGGATTTGCGGAGATCAAGATGGTCGAAGCGGCTGCGACCCGTTGCGACGGAAAGGTGAGGTTGGAGGTACCGGATTTGTTTCATTATAACCGGGGAGTGAGCCGTGTGCTAGATGTGACCGTTCCTTCTAGCTCCAAGGGCGCACTTCTAGAAGTGCCCGGGATTCGCCTTGAAAGTATGGTGCAGGCATCCAGCATCGGGGTGATGAAGGTCGATGTGGAAGGCCATGAGCTAAGTGTGTTTCAAGGCTGCGGCTCCCTGTTGGAGAAAAGGAAGATTCGAGACATCGTGTACGAGTCCTTTATACCCCATCCAAATCCGGCAACAGCCCTTCTCTGGGGCTGCGGGTACACCGTGTTTGCGATCCAGCAGTCGTTCAATGGGCTGCGTCCGATTCCTCTCACTGGTGGGATCAAAAAAGAGATGACGGAAAACTTTTTAGCTACATGCGAGCCGAAAAGGCTCTTGGACCGGCTTGGGCGACCGGGCTGGTTCTGTCTTTCGGGAAAACTGGGCGATTGAGGACGAAAGGAATCCGGGGACAAGGGAATCGGCTCGTGGAGGCTGGTGGATAGGGTCGCTGATGCGTATTCCTTCGCAATTGCGGGGGAGCTTGGTTCCATTCGGCGAGTCTGTCGGAAAGGTCGCTTGGAGCTGGCAGGAGAGCGTGTGTTAAAAAGGATTTTCGATGGACTGAGACGGCATCGCTGGGATCTGGCGAAGCTTTTTTCGAGCAATGCGGTGGTTTACGCGGGAAACACCCTTACTCTCTTGTTGGTCGTTGCTTATGCCCCCATCGGCGTCTTTGCCGCGTACACTGTTGGACAAGGGGTCCAGACTCTTGCCGCAACTTGGTTCGATGCGGGGCTTGGGTCGAGCATCCAGGTGCTGGTTGCCCGGGGCAAGGTTGCCACGGTTTCCGCCTACCGGTTGGCTTCCTGGCGGTGCGCGCTGGCAATCGTCCCTGCGATCGCGGCCGTCTTGATTCCTGCGAGCTTTTTATTCGCTCAATGGCAGTCTCACCAAAACCCGCGCCTAGATCCCTATTTTCTCCTTGGCTTTGTCGCAGCGGGCCTAATGCAGGCGCGTGTACAGCTGGCGGGTTGCTTTGCTTTTGGGGAGGGGCGATTCAATGTGTTCTTTCTTGTTCAGTCACTCGGTTCGATTGCGCGCCTGGTTCTAGTTGTCTTGCTTGTCTGGACGCAAGGAAGACTGTCGGGCCCTTCATTGGTCTTTGTCGAAGTCGGAGCTGCGTGCCTCACTTGGGGCGTGGCAGTGGGGATGGGATTACGGCAGGGCCAACCCCCTTCTTTTGCTGAAATTTTGGCAGCTCGACGAGAACTTCGAAAATTTCTGCCACCTTCGATGGTGTGGGTTCTCTTTGAGGGGTTAGCTTCAACCGTCACACTTTTTGGAGCGAGCCACTTTGCGACCCCTGCCGAAATTGCGCCCTACGGAGTGTTTCAAAAGGTTCGGGGGTTGATCGTCTTTTTCTGGAGTCCCATAAACCAGTTTGTCGGACGTTGTCTTTGCATTCAGCACTCGGCGAAAAATCAGAACAAGTTGGCCTGCCACTATCTGGTAACCTCGCTTGCTAGCTACGGAGCCTTTGCCTGCGGTCTTATGGGCCTCTATGTTGCCGCTGGCCATTATTGGCACCATTATAGCCTTGTTCATCCGTGGGCTTTCGCTCTATCGCTCATCTATACTGGAGAAGGCATCGCCTACGTGAGTCTGGATACCGTGCTTGTGGCTCGAGGAAGGGCGGACCATCGCTTTGCCAGCGCGTTTTTGGTTGTTCTCCGGACAGCCCTGGTGATCCTCGTAAAGCCGAGCAGTCTGATCGCCCTGGTTGCTCTGGAGGTGTTAACACTCTTGCCGGGTATCGCCTATTTTACCTATCGCCTTGTGAATCCCAAAGCCTGTGAGGATCTCCAGGTGGTTCCAGAATGCGTTGGCCAAGGAGCCAATAGATAGGAGAATTGTCACTTGTCACCTTTTCTTCGTTGTTTGATTTCCCCCAGGAAGGAAAAAGTAGCCTTCCAGTAGATCCACATCTCATCTGGAATAGGTTGGTTGTAGCTACCGAGCGCTTTGAATGGGATTCCACACTTGCACTTAGTACGATTGGTAATTGGTTTGTGCTATCCAAGAGATCGCTATAGCGATTGAAGTTCTTTACTGGCCGTAGCAGAGCTTGAAGTTTCTTTCGTATTCTGGTCGCGCAATCCAGTGGCAGGTTTTATTCCCGGCCCCTCCACTTCATGCTCTTGTGTCGATGAGACAACGGCTTCACGTAAGTGGTAGTACCGAAATCTCCTTAGGATGGTTGGATAGGCTCGGTCGGGGGCTAAGGAGTGGGAACTTGACGTGGTCGCTGGAAAAAGGGAATGGGTGATTCGGCTGTTTGTTAATTCGTTCTGTGGGGAGCAAGGAGGCTCAAGTTTTCCCAAAACATCGTGATGGAGTTGAGTCGATTTCCTTCCTTGAGCGACAAAAAACGGTGTATCCTTCCGTACATGGGTTATGCTGAGGCTTCGATTGTGTGTGCCGTGAATGTTGCAAAAATGCGCTTTCTCAATGGCAAAAGAAGCGGAGACAAGCCGTCAACGACTTGTGGCGGTTGGTTCGTCTGTGCCGGGGTTAAACAGGGAAATCTGTGCGACGCGAATAGGGGGTCAAGGGATGAGGGGAACTAGCTCAGTTCTGCTACAATGGCGAAGGCAAGCGGCCGAGAGAAGTGGCGGAACAAGTGCGGAGCCGATTTATGAGATGATCGATCGGGTTATTGAGGAAAAAGGATTACAAGGGAGTGTAATTGATTTTGGGGCAGGCCGCGGGATTTATACAAAACGGTTGGCCATGTCGGGACGCTTCCATCGAGTCAGTGCCGTCGATCTTTTTGCAAGGCCGCCAGGCTTGCCGGAAGGGGTGGAATGGCATGTTGGCGATCTAAACGAACCAACCCAGCTTCCCCGGGAGGCATTCGATCTGATTGTTGCAGCTGAGGTAATCGAGCATCTGGAAAATCCGCGGGCGCTCGCTCGGGAATGGTTTCGGTTGCTTCGTGCGGGAGGTATCTTGATCCTGACCACTCCGAACAACGAGAGCTGGCGTTCTCTTGCTGCGCTGGTGATAAAGGGCCATTTCAGCTTTTTCTTAGGACAAAGCTATCCGGCGCATATTACTGCGCTGGTGAGGATGGATATCGAGCGTATTCTTTCTGAGGCAGGTTTTGTCTCGATCGCTTTCCGGTACAGCGATGTTGGTTGGTGTCCGATTTTCCGGTGTCCTTGGCAGCGGGTTCTCGGTCCTTTGGCTCGAGGGGTCCGGTTCAGCGACAACCTCTTGGCCGTAGCTCAAAAGCCAGCTGCTTGTTCCTAAGGAAAATGGTTTTAGCTCATCAAGGAGAAAGAGCGAGGGCGGCAGAGAGCAGTGGTCTAGCCCTAGGGATGGACTTCGACTGTCATCGGGACGTAACTGGTTCACTGAGGTAAATCAGCGGGAGCGCATCGCCCACGTAGGGGTAGAGTCATCCCAACTTAACTGGCATCACAGTTCACCCAGTTGATCCACGGGCTACCAGAGGGACAGGTTGAGGAAGATTGAAACGAAACTCTTCTTGGAAGCCGCAGATGTCACGTGATGAGTCAACAATGAGAGCCGACGTCCAGCCTACAGGTGATGTCAGCAACCCACAGGCAGTGCAGCATGAATATTACACAAAAACTGCGGCGACCTATGACGAAATGCGTGGCGGCGATGAATGGGCATTGCATTTCGCGGAGTCCTTACTGCTCGGCGTTGTTGTATATATAGAGGCTGAATCACTGCTCGATGTGGGTGCTGGGACTGGAAGAACGATTGCGTTTCTCAAGAGCAAATGGCCCAAGCTTCGATTCGTAGGCATTGAACCTGTGGCAGCCCTTCGTAGGATTGCCGTGGAAAGACGAAAGCTTGCTGAGGAAGAGATCGTTGCAGGCGACGGGGCCAATCTACCTTTTTCCGATGGATCCTTTGACCTAGTCGTGGCTTTGGGAGTCCTTCATCACGTCCCGCAGCCGAGCCGGGTGGTCCACGAAATGTTACGAGTCTCCCGTAAGGGCGTTTTCATTTGCGATGTGAACCATGTTGGGCAGGGAAACTGGGTCGCACGGCGTGTCAAGGGTCTTTTGCGGAGGAGCGGTCTTTGGCCCATCATAAACGTGTTACGCACTGGGGGGAAGGGATACTATGTGTCCGACGGGGATGGTTTGGCCTATTCGTATTCGGTTTTCGAGAATCTTGCTCAGATTGAACAGGCGGGTTTTCGCGTTCATCTCATGAATATGGGGGGACATGGCGTGCAACCTTTCTACGATTCACCAGGTGCAGTGGTTATTGCCCTCAGGGAGCGTTCCCACTGCACAGGGGTGTAGGTCGTAGTTCCCACCAATTCGGAATGGATGGGGGAAAGGTTTTGTCACCCTGGGGCAGAAGGGCCTGTCTAAAAAGCTAGTGCTTGAATCGTGCTCATGCGTGGTGTGTGAGAGTCTTCGTGAAGCCGGTGATGATGCTTTCTTGCAAGGACGAGGCAGTCTTTTCCTCCGGCTGTCCAGGAAGCCAGAAGGTAATTGGCTGGGTTCAATGAGGAAGACGCTCCTAAGGCTGGCGGAAGTCTTTTTTCTCATTGTTGGATGGCTGCCCGGGGTCTTGGCGCAACAGACCGATAACCACATTCTGGTCGCCGTGCCAGCCCCAGGTTCGGTGCGGATTGATGGCGATCTGGGGGACTGGGATCTCTCTGGGACCATTGAAGCCTGCTACGACGTGGCGAAGCTGCGGAAGCGCTATTCGGTGCGGGTGGCTGCGATGTACGATCACAGCGCATTTTATCTCTCCTTCCGGTTTCGCGATCCAACGCCCATGGAAAACTGGGTCAACCCGGATCTCGATCCCCAAGGTGGCTGGCGTGGTGACGCCGTCCAGGTTCGCTTTCAAACTGATCAGATCGTCCACCTTACCTCTTGGTACGACACCCAGCGTAAGCGTCCATGGGCGAGCCTCCATTACGGGATGTGGGAGGAGGACTCTAGAGCCCGGGACCTTAATGATGCAAGATCCGCTGGACTTCAGGTCGCTTTTCGAAAAGCTTCGGGGGGGCAGGGGTATGTCCAGGAGCTTGCGATCCCGTGGAAGCTGCTGACCCAAAGCGGAGTAGCTCCGGCACACTCGTTCCGATGCGGCATGGAGTTCTTCTGGGGCGGCCCAAAGGGTTCGAGCTGGCCGCAACACCATTATGCGGATCTCATTGATGCCCAAAATCCCCAACGCTCTTTCCTTTGGGAGGCACCCCAAACCTGGGGGAGGATCGAGCTCGTCCGCCAGGGGAACCTTGCGCCGGTATCCGGGGTGACGGGCGAAGGGAACCCGAGGACGGAGAGCGCTCCGGGGCGTTTCAGCACTAGGGGAAGCGTTCCGATCGTCTACAAGCTTCCCTCCGAAGGTTTTGTCACCCTGGTAATCGAGGATGAGAAGGGAAGAAGGGTGCGGAACTTGATTGCCGACTACCCGCGAAAGGCGGGCTGGAACCAGGATTTTTGGGACGGGAGGGATGATTGGGGCAATGCACTACCTCCAGGAAACTACACGGTTCGGGGGCTCTACCATGGGCCTTTTCATCTTGAGTATGTTTTTGCGTACGGGAATCCGGGTGTTCCACCATGGATCACGCTGGACGGGCATGGCGGTTGGCTGTCCAACCACGAAAACCCGATGTTCGTAGCTTCTGATCGCAACCGGATCTATGTTGCCGCTGCGATGGCGGAAGGGGCGTGCGCCCTGATGGCTCTTGACCAGGACGGGAGGAAGTGCTGGGGGGTTGGTGGAATTGCCGGAGGTCCTGTCGCCCGGATGGGAAGATATCTTTATATGGTGGTGGGAGGTGCTCTCTCCGCTTCCATTGCTGGAATTCCGGCCGGGGAAATTCGGCTGGTTCGCTACAATCCCAATAATGGCGATCCGGTTCCCTTCGGAGACGGAAGCTTTTTTCGGGTGATTGGCCGCTTTAATCCCCAAAAAGCGCCACCCCCCCGGAATCCCGAAGGTGAGGCAATTGAGCAAGGAGGCCTTGGGCCTGCGTGGTGCCAGCGACAGACAATGGGCCTGGCGGGATGCGGTAATCGGCTTTACGTCTCTCTCTACTTTGAGGACAAGGTTCTCGTTGTCGATGGAGAAGGGAAGATTCTGGGCGAGATTCCCCTGGAAAGGCCTTCTGGTCTGGCGACTGCGAGTAACGGCGATCTCTTAGCGATCAGTGATAGGCATTTGGTGCGCATCGATGCGGCTGGCCGGATTACCCCAGTTTCCGTTTCAGGCCTTTCCGCTCCTATCGGACTGGCGACTGGACCCGACGCGTCTATCTATGTGTCGGACTGGGGTCGGGAAATGAATGTGAAGGTTTTTGACCATACTGGCCGGCTGTTGCGGACGATCGGTCAGACGGGAGGCAGGCCTCTCGTCGGTCCCTACAAGCCGGATGGAATGTTTCGGCCCTGGGGGTTGGCGGTCGACGGGCTGGATAGACTGTGGGTTGCCGAGTGGGATAGCTCTCCGCGTAGGATCAGCGTTTGGAACCGCCGAGGGCAATTGCTGCGGGAGTTTTGCGGGACAACCTACTACGCCGCTATGGGGTGTGCGATTGACTCTTTCTTTCCAACGCGAGGGTTCGTCACGGGGAATATGGTCGATCTGGACTGGAGGCGGGGTTTGTGGCGGGTTGCTGGCACGCCCTGGAGGCCCCAACATGCTGATGACCTCTTTGGCCCAGCGCCCGATGGAATTAGCCGCTTTTTGCGGAAAGGCTCGGAAATCTTTTGGATCAATGGAACCCACGACTTTGTTTCCGTGAGCCGCCTGGAGCCGAGTGGCCTGGCCCGTCCCCTTGTGGCCCTTGGGGACGTCTCCATTTTTTTGCGCGGAAACGAAGCCCTTCCGCGGTTGATTCGCGAGGGGCTCTTTTCCAATCGCGACGATGTACAATGGGCGATGACCCGCTTCCCGTCAGTTTTCCTGGGTGTGGGGTGGCAGCGCGCGAGCCGATTGGATGCTTACTGGTGGGTAATGCGTCGGGAGGCGGCTGCCCGGGGAAGACCGCTGCGCCACACGTTTTTATGGGTTGATCAGAATGGGGATGGTCGCGTCCAGGCAGAGGAGATCGTGTTCTTTTCCAAAGAGGAGCGAGGAGGTCCTGATTTTCGCAGTGGCTGGCTTCCAGCGGTTGCTTCCGATTTTTCGATCGGCTGGGTCGCGGAAACAGAAGGAATGATGACGGTTTGGCGGATCCCCTGTTCGGGGTGGAGTGCAGTGGGGGCTCCCGTGTACCGGCTTGAGGATGCTCGACGGGTCCTTGTGGATCGAAGGCGACCGGTTCCTGACGCGGCTTCCTGCTGGTTTGACTCTCGGGGAAACTTACTGGTCAATCATGATCCTCTCGAGATGATCTCTCCGGACGGGAAGGTGCTCTGGCAGTATCCCAATCCTTGGCCAGGAGTGCACGGCTCGGTAACCGCTCCTCAAAGTCACCCGGGCCGCTTGATTGGTCCTCTCTACGTGCTGGGTTCGGCAGATGTAGGCCCGGAGGTGGGGGAGGTTTTCTGCCTGAGCGGCAACATGGGCGAACGGTACCTCTTTACGGTTGATGGCCTCTTTGTGGCTGCGCTCTTCCATGATTGCCGGGCTGCACCCGATTCCCTGCCTTCGCGAATCATACGTGGGGCAAGACTGGACGGGACGACTGCAGGTGGGGAGCCTTTCGGCGGCCAGTTTTTCCGGAATCCGATTGATGGTGCTTACTACCTTTGTGGACCTGTTTCCGAGGCACGGGAGTGCTGCGTCATTTCTCAGGTTAAAGGGCTTGAGAGCATTCATCGGCTACCATCGCAGCCTCTTTATCTTTCGCAATCTTTTCTTGGAGCGGGTAGTTCAAACACGGAAGAAGCAGCCCGGCCTCGCCTTTCGATCATTCCTTTGAAGGAGTCAGCTGGAGGTATCCCGAGCCAACGGCTGTTTAACTGGTCTTCTCCCACGCGGACGGCCCAATGGGCCTTTGACCCAAGGCATTCCGCTTTGGCGGCCTGGACGTTTGACGACCGGTTTCTTTACCTCGGGTTTCAATCAGTAAAGGATCCAACGCCCATGATTAACCGGGGTAATGATCCAACTCGGCTGTTTAAAACGGGAGACTGTGCGGTCTTTGAGCTCGGAAGAGGCCGGTCTGGGCCAATGTCAACCGTTCTTGAAGGAGATTTTCGCCTTGTTTTGAGTGTCTACCAGGGGAAACCTATTGCGGTCGTCTATTGCTATCGGGAGGCGGGAACGAAGGAACCCGTGGAGTTTGCCTCTCCCATTGGAGTTACGCGGATTGACCGAGTTCAAATGATCCGACAAGCTCGCATCGAGCTAGAGCGAGACGTTGACGGCTATTCCCTCTATGCGGCCCTACCTCTTGCTGCTCTTGGACTGCATCTGACCCCTGGTTCGGTTTACTGGGGGGATTTTGGCATCATTTACTCTGATCCGACAGGGACCAGCGACCGGTTACGGATGTTCTGGGCCAATCGACGCACAGGGATCGTAAGCGACGTTGCTACCGAGGCATCCATAGATCCTGCCCAGTGGGGGCTTTTTGAGATCCAGCGATGAATCGAGCTGTTACTTTAAAGTGGTGTGTTGCAGTGTTTGAGAGCCCTGCCCGGATGGCTTTGACAACAATGGGAAGGAGAGAAGAAGGTGCGGAACCATAACCCAGATAGCGGAGTTGAGTTTGATATACATATACCAAAAGGCGTAGGCGATCCCTCGACGGAGCTAGAGAGACGAGGAGCCAAGCCTTCAATCCAAGAGTCCACGGAGGCAGCCATGGAAGAACTCTCAAGATACACGCCCAGATCACGGATGGGTTGGACCGCCGCCTGGTCATAGGCAACGGGTCCTTCGGGCGCGGGACATTCTACCCGAGGTCGGTTCTACGGATATCAAGGTTGCCAAGGTTAGGAGCCGCATGCGGTATCGGTGGTTCTCCATATGAAAGATCTGACGGGCACTAGAACTCTTGCTGAGGCCTAAAAGCCAACGAGCTCTCTCGGCCGAGTGCTTGAAGCCGCTTGGAGTGGAAGCGGCAATGGGAACAGAAATAGGAAAGCTGGCGCGCCAGCCATCTGTTGTGCGCCGTCAAAGGAGTGTATCTTCCAATGGGGAGGAAGGGGTTCCCACCGGGTAACTATGGCTTCTGGCGGAAGCACCGGGGGCGGCAGATGGGGGTTGAGGCCTTCGGCAAAAGCCCGGAAAGCGGGCGGGTCGGCAAAGAGGCCTAACGAAAGCGAACGCTCTACTAAGACCTCAAAACCAGTAATGCGGGTGCCGAGTGTGGGCGAGAAAAGCGATAGCCCACGCTTCCCTGAGTAGGAGATCCATAGGTACGTTGCAGAAAGGCGCCCCGAGGTCTCGGGCGTGGGCATGTGTGTCAAGGACAAGGGACCGCCTGGTCGAGAGGTTGGATTAGATCCAAACGGTCCGACTGTTGCCTCTTGAGGGGTCGGAGCGGCCCAGGTGGGAGCCGGAGAGGTCCATTGTACCGTTGAGCTCGGAGAAAGATCTGAGGAGGAGGGGTCTAGAGGTCGGTGCGGACGGAAATGTGGAAAGGAGCAAAAGGCGTGGGAGAATGACCAGGAGCGTAGAATTTCCCTGGCGGGCTTGGCAGCTCTGGGAGACGTTGCAGGAGAAAGCAAAGACAGGCCGGAGAGGCTGCGGTGTTCGGAATCCTGGCCACAACCTTGCTCTAAAGTCGAGTGCGGCAAATCTGCAGGTTCGGTTGGGTCGAGCGGGTAGTGGAAACGGAGGGCAGGGAAAGGTACGGGAGGCAGCACATACGGACAGACCCGGCTTAGTCTCTGCTCTATCGCATTGCTCAACTCCTTGACGTTGCCGAACAACCGTGTCTCTGGGGGTGGGTCGATAGGATGGGCAAACCTGCGTCGACCTCATGGTCAAAGGTACTGGACCCTAATAATCATGGCGGCAACGAGGAGAAACCAAAGCATTGTTCCGTCATGGAAAGTCGTGTGTGGGCCGGCCCACCCGTAGCTGCCCGAGTAGCTATTGGGACGAAAAGCACCGGAGCCAAACCTTTCTCCCAGTTGGGCGGTAGCACAGGGTTTACGTGGCTTCTGGGTGCGCTCATGGAAGGTTATTGTAAAGACCGCCAGAAGCGCTTCTGGGTCCGCAAAACCGAAAGATGCCTTAACTGACCGTCGGACTTTTCCATTGTCTTTGGGGCTAACAGAAGGAGACGGGGAAGGCTCATTTGAGGGGTGGATTGAGCGACAGCGGTGAGCAAGGCAATGCGAGTCATGACCTAGGGTCGTCGTAGCTACCCAAACAACCAACGGTGGTTAGGGTGGGACGTGCCCATGGTGGGGAGTCGCCTTAGAAGTGACCTCGAGGGAAGGCATAAAAGTGACCATTCAAGCTGAGAAGGGAAGGAGGGCCGTCTCACGCAATAAAACATTACGTTCATTCACTCAATCTGACCATAACTACGGGAATGAACGCGGTCAGATTCCAGTCGACAACACGGCAAAGGGTTTGTTTAAACCGTTGCCTTTGCTGGTCTCTCTTGTTACCTGGTTGATGTTCGAGCCAGGCAACGGTCAGGGCTATTGGCAAGGCAGGGAGGGGGGTGAGGTTGCTACAAACTCATCCACATTTCCGTTTCGCTATCGGGTCAGCAACCCTGGGGGGCGAGGTTCTCTCAGAGATGTCTTTTTTTGGAACGCGGAGGTCGGCTGGGTGTGTGGGTCTAGTGGGGTCTTTCAAACGCAAGACGGAGGCTGGACCTGGATCCCAAAAAAGCCGAGGCCTGGGTGGGGACTGAATTATTATCGTCTGCAGATGACCGGCTCACGGGAGATCTGGCTTCTGGAAGGAATTCACGGGCAAGCCAAAGCCTGGCTTTGGCATTCGACGGACGATGGGAGCTCATGGGCGGAAGTTTTGCCTGGCAAGCTCTTGAGCGCTACTGACCTTGTGTGCAGAGGTAACCTGAGGATGGTTCTTTGCGGGGACTTCACAAGCTATTGGAGCCTTGATCAAGGTAAGAGCTGGGCGCCGCTCCCTTTCTTGGGCGGGATTCGAGCGGCGATCCCTGGCGATGTCCGGATAGAAACGGGCTTTGTTGTATACGTGCTCTGTGCAGGCAGCTCGGGGCACCGGAGAGTGCCCCAAGTTTTTAAAAGTACTGATTCGGGCCGGTCTTGGAGGGAGCTGGCTTTTTTTGAAAAGCTTCCAAGGCCCCGAACAATTTTCTTTTCGACAAGCTGGCAGGGATGGATGGGCCTGGAGGATGGGGTGCTTTTAGCCACAAAGGACGGGGGAGAGAGCTGGATTAAGCTGCCTTTCCCTGAGAGGCGTCCAATCCAGGCGCTCTGGTGTGATTCTCTGGGCCGTGGGTATGTGGCTGTCGACAATTCGGACTTTCGTCAATTAGGAGCGGCCGTATTCGCGACTTCGGATGGCGGGAAAACGTGGCAGGAAGTTCTTAGCGGCGCAAAGAACATCAATGGTTTTTTTTCCTCGGGACCGGATTTTGTCTGCGGAGTGGGAAATACGCCAGGCCCAATCGGTAGTGATTTAGTCATCTTTTTCAAGCAGTAAGAGGGATCCGGATCCTCTCGAGCCCGCTAGGGCGCGCATATCTCCCAGTTGGGTGCTTAAGAAGGCGAAAGAAGCTCGCAAGGAAGGCATAGAGTTTTCCCGGCCTTAGGTACTACTCACATGGGCGAATTCGCGAGAGAATATTGACTCAACGAGGAACCAAAGTACGTCGTGAGGAAGGGCCACGCCACATTCCGATCACATGTTAGCTTGGTATTGGTTGTGTACACCGGAACCCCTTGACGGATCTTTCTTTGAGGACCTTGATTAGAAGGAGCCTGTAATGGAAAGAGTTTCATCTATTTATGGACCAAGTTAGCCAAGACAACGTGTCCAACATGACGAATGCAACGATGAAAACCATTGGTTTTTATGACGAAGGTGATGTTTCCTACCTTCGCAACCTTTATTTGGATCTTTTGAAAAAGAGTCTTACCTTTCGATTGTACCGCGAACAAATCGGGGTGCTAAACGTATGGCGTCGGTCCCGTTGGTTGAATGAGGTTATGCGGTGGTTTCTGCGTTCGCTTGAGCAACGGGGGCTGATTTTAGCAAAACGCTATCCCGAAGAAAGCGCGTTGGACGGTTCTCTCTGGCCAGTATACGCGCACACGATGGTTGGCTGGAAGCGGCTGACAAATCTCCAGCAATGTGTTGAAGACGTTCTTTCAAATGCAGTGGAGGGGGACCTCCTGGAGGCGGGGGTTTGGCGAGGAGGATGTGCGATCTTCATGAAGGGTATGCTTGCCGCCTACGGAGATACGATAAGGAAAGTTTTCGTTGCCGACTCCTTTGCCGGGTTACCTCCGCCGGATCCTTTGAAGAATCCAGCCGACGCCGGGTCACGATGGCACGAGGTATCCTATTTTGCAGTTTCCGAAGAGGAGGTCCGAGATAATTTCCGACGCTACGGCCTTTTGGACAATCGGGTGGTGTTCCTTAGAGGCTATTTTGAGGAAACACTTCCTACTGCCCCAGTCGAGAAGCTTGCGATTCTCCGCGCCGACGGGGACCTATATAGTTCGACCATGGCGATTCTCACCTCTCTGTATGAGAAGCTGAGTGTTGGAGGATATTGCATCATTGATGATTATTATGCTATCAAAGGCTGTAGGGTAGCCGTCGAGGAATTTCGCAAGGAGAGGGGGATTCTATCGCCGTTACGTGAGATCGATGGAGTCGGTGTATACTGGAAAAAAGAGTAAGTGCTAGGTGGCTGTTGTGTTAAAAAAAGGGAGGCCGTTCCTGGGGGTTGGTGATATGGGTTTGTGGAGAAGATGGGATTGCTCGTGAGCTGTGGAAAGGCGTAGAAGAGGGAGGTTGGCAAGTGGTGAAGGTTCTCATCATCCGTTCTGGAAATCACCGTTCCTTGATGATCTTGTGGAAAGTGCGCGAGGAGATTGTGAGAAGGTGGAAATCCAAAGGTAAGGCCTGAGAATAAAACTGGAAAGGAATCCGAAGATCTCGCCGGCCATCTGTGTGGCGATCCGAGGGGTAAAACTTACCGATTCGGAGCTACCAGAGGAAGTGCGCGTGCAGATAAGGAAGGAATCCCTCGGTTCGGGGAAGGCCATGCCATCATGGAGGCAAGCCGAACGTTCTACGGGATTTCAATGATCGGCACAGGGCTAAGGAGAAGTTGTCGGTTTTGGTCCGTAGGCAGCTTCGGCTAGCAGATTCAGGGGTCGTCGGTGGTTCAATCTTGTGCGAGCGGATCAGCCTCGGGTCTAACTGTTGGACGAACGGGATCTTCTACGATGCCTCGGGCCAGCCACGCTCTTTAAGGGGTACCTTTCTTGTTAGTCTTGTATTGTCATGGGGTTCTTACATCGCTACGTGCAATAGCTGGGGGAACCTATGGCCCATTATCGTTTCGTTGGCAAGACGGTCGGCAAACCGCCGCCGTTTGCTTCAACCGAAGGGACCAAAGATCATGGCCACTACGCATTTCCTTTAAGTGCGAGCGAACAGCCGTCTCGGAAGATCCCTCCTTCTCTTAGACAGAAAGGGAAGAGGTTTACAAATTCCATCTGATGCGGTGCACCTAAGGAGGCGGGCTCATCCTATGGGTTTGAGGAGTGTTACGAGCATTGAGAAGTGAGTGCTACTTGCCCAGCTTAAGGTCGTTCCAGCCAGTGACGATGGTGGAAAGGCCAAACGGGAAAACTGGCGCGGCCGTTTGCACTAGCCACCCACAAAGTTTCCTCGATGTGAAAACCACAACGCCTCACCAAGTCTTGCTGTAGAAACATAGCGTTCAGGAGTTACTAAACCTTGAGAGCCTCGTTTAAGTCTACGGCCTCCTATCGCTCTTAAGGACAGACGATCAATGGTCTTGGTTAAGAATGTTCGTTAACCAGCGGAATCAGGGTTGACCGGGCGAAAAGAGCAAAAAAGCGTAAAGGTTGAAAATCGCGCTTCTGGAGAGCGGGCTAACCGATCGGAGGGGACCATCCGAACCGTCAGGTGCTGCAAGGTGGAAGGGCGAGGGTGAACTCCCAAGTGGATGATGACTACCGAGTCCACGCGGTTGGTTTTGTTTCCTACACCCTTTTTTGCGGTGATCTGCGCCATCTTGTAATGGCTGGATCAAGGGAAACCAAAGACCTCGTTTGGAATGGTGCAGAAAGGCGAGCTTTTCAACAGGCGTCGCCTTCGGTAAGATACAGCTCCTCAGCCGAAAGATAAAAAGTTGTGGACTTCGAACGGAGAAAAAAGCCCGCATGAAAAGATCTTTCAAAAGTATTATTACGGCTGACAACCACCTAGGAGGCAGGTTTCATAACTGGGATGGCAAGTTTATCGGGTGGCGAGAAATGGCTCGTCTTCCCGAGAATGTAATTTACATATTTCAGTCGAAAGTCCTCGGAGAGCGGCCCGAACTTCCTTGGTGGCCTTTCCCGGCCGTTGAAGCCATTAAGGCTATATTGAGACCCGAATGGAGGGTCATAGAATTCGGATCGGGGAGCTCGACCTTGTGGCTCGCGAGACGTTCGCGAGAAGTGGTGTCCATCGAAAACGATCCGAAGTGGTACGAGCGAGTGAAAGGTCGGCTGGAAAAAGTCGGGGTAAAGAATGTGAAGCTACTTCTTAGGGACGATGAAACCTATCCGTGTGTCGATGAATTCCCGGATCGCTACTTTGATTTGGCGATTGTGGATGGGTGGAATCGAAAGGCATGTGTTCGAAACGTCTTAGAAAAAATTAAGCCTGGGGGATACCTTTATCTCGATAATAGCGATTCTGATAAAGATTACGCTCTCAACGGGCCCGGCGAGTGCAGGGAGGCGCAGAAGATAATTAGAGCATATTGTGCTAGTCATCCGGACGCAAGGTTGCAGTACCTGAGTGGTTTGCTGATCGGGGACCTTCAGTCGTGTGAAGGGATGCTTTTGCGATGTTCGAGTTTGTGAACGGCAGGGGGCAGGCGTGGCGGGGATGAGAAACGTGGTTCCTGAAGAGTCGTCGAGGAGCATGGGAATGGCGGAGGAGGCGTGGCTGTCCCGTTTGGAGAATGACCGGTAAAAGAAGGGAAGCGAAGGCGAATTAGGCTCGGGTGTTTCGGGGCGTGGGATAGGCTGGGATGACGAGGTTAAGGTGTGAGGGTGGAGGTAGAGGAGAGCGGGACGGCTACTGCGGGGACGGAGATAAAAATGTAGTGGGAAATGAGCAGGAGCGACGAGCGGGTTGGGTTTGGGCCATAAATCGATAGAACATTGCTTGGAGGGCGCCGAATTTGTTTGCGGGATGCCAGCGGACGGCTGTCGTTTTTCGGGCAGGGTGAACGTGGGAGAGGAATAGCTAGTGGAAAGCCTTCGGTACGGGCAGGTAGATGGACTGGTTGAGCGCTATTGGGATGAGTGCGGTTCGCTCTGGGCGGGTCTGCGTGACGGGTATCTTCTAGGAGACCGTGCTTTGGAATGGGGATGGCTCTTGTCCAGGGGAATCTTCCCTTCGTGAGGAAACGTCCCAGGCAAGCAGTGGTTTTTTCTTCTTTTTGAAAGAAAGTCTTCATAGGGCGCTTCCGAGGGGCGTTGGAGGTGTTTTAGCAGCGAAGAAGGCAGGGTTATGACTGTCGGTCTTCAAGCGAGGTCAACGCGCCCGTGGGAGGAGGGATAGGAGAGCTGGTGTTATTAGAAATCGGTTCAATCAACCATACGTATCCGGATGGCCAGATGGGACTTAGGATGGGCTTCGAGTCCGTTATCAAAGGCTCTTGCACGTTGGCGATCGTTGCTGTCGACAACCGGGGAGAAGGGTTACTTCTTTCAGAGAATGTGGTGGGCGGGAGTGAACGCAACACGTCGAGGAAGGGATTTTCGGAGTGCTCCAAGCACGTGGATCTCGCGTTTCCAGAAAGTTCTCGGTAAGGGACGTTTCTTCTGGTGTCTGGGTAGCGCTTTTGGAAGTGGATCCTAAAGACGAGTCAGGAACACTAGCGGGCCCGCAAAACGACAGAAGTCTTAAACGAGCTGTTGAGACGGCGTTACCGCAAGGCCGAAGAAGCCGAGTGCTCGATTCTCAATGCTCCCAAATATGGCCCAGCTAGAGAAGGGTTTGGACAACTCTATCGAAGCTTCTCTTCGGGGAGGGATCCCGATGCGGGGGAGTCCTTAACTGAACTTCCGCTATCTAGTGACGTAAGTGACTGCCGCAGAA